>NZ_JBYCLC010000048.1:0-17243 GCF_057473685.1 Mycobacterium sp. TH-M116
TCGTTATATCGACATCGTTATATAAGGTCAGAGGCCGTGGACATCCGCATCGTTGACCACCCGCTGGCTCTGGCCCGGCTGACCACGTTGCGTGACACGCGCACCGGCCATGCCGCATTCCGGGCCGCGCTGGGTGACTTGACGGTGATGCTGGTCTACGAGGCGACCCGCGACGCGCCCCGCCAGACCTTTCCGATCCACACCCCGCTGGCTGAAACCCTCGGGGTGCGACTGGCCGGCACGCCGCTGTTGGTGCCCGTGCTGCGTGCCGGGCTGGGCATGCTCGACCGGGCGCTGGCGCTGCTGCCGCAGGCCCAGGTCGGGTTCGTCGGCGTCGCACGCGACGAGGAAAACCACCGCGCGGCCGGGTATCTGGAGTCGCTGCCCGACGACCTGACCGGCCGGGCGGTGCTGGTTCTGGACCCGATGCTGGCCACGGGTGGGTCGGTGCGGCACACGATCGGCCTGCTGCACCACCGCGGTGCCACCGAGATCACCGTGTTGTGCGCGGTGGCTGCACCGGAGGGCGTTGCGGCACTGGAGAAGACGGCACCCGATGCGCGGCTGTTCACCGTGGCCGTCGACGACGGCCTCAACGAGAACGCGTTCATCGTGCCGGGTCTCGGCGACGCGGGCGACCGCCAGTACGGGCCCCGCTAGCCCCAGGTGCCGAACTGGTCGGCCAGTTCGTCGCGCAGCGCGCGGGCCCGCTTCCGGACCGCCGCCAACTCACCGCCGGCCGCGCAGCGAACCTCGATGTAGCACTTCAACTTCGGCTCGGTGCCCGACGGCCGCACCACGACGCGGGCCGACACCGCATCGTCGCCGCCGGTGAAGATCAGCGCGTCGGTGAGGTCGGTGACGGTCGTGGTGAACCCGGCCAGCCGGGCCGGCGGGTCTGTGCGCAACCGGTTCATGAGCCGGGCGGCCTCGTCGGTGCCGGCGACGCGGCGCGACACTGCCGCGACGTCATGCACCCCGTGCCGGCGGGCGAGCTCGTCGAGCAGGTCGGACACCGAGGCGCCGCGCGCCTCGAGCGCGGCCACCAGGTCGCACGCCAGAACGGCGGCGCTGATGCCGTCCTTGTCGCGAACCGCGTCGGGGTCGACGCAGTACCCGATCGCCTCCTCGTAGGCGTACACCAGGGCGCCGCCGGGGACCTGGGAGTCGGCGCGCGCCAGCCACTTGAAGCCGGTGGGGGTCTCGACGTGTGCCGCGCCGCGGTGCGCGGCGATCGCCGCCAGCATGCGCGAAGACACCAGCGAGCTGGCCACGACGGCGGTGCGCTGCTCCGCGGCCTGCGACAGCTTCCTCTCCTGGGAAAGAATGTAATCGCCTAGAAGCCAACCGGTTTCGTCGCCGGACAGCATCCGCCACCCCGAGGTGGTCGGGATGCCGACCGCGCACCGGTCGGCGTCGGGGTCCAGCGCGACCGCGACGTCGGCGCCGACGTCGGCGGCCAGTGCCAGCAGGGCGTCGGTGGCGCCGGGCTCCTCGGGGTTGGGGAACGCGACGGTGGGGAAATCGGGGTCCGGCGCGAACTGGGCGCCGACGGTGTGCACGCGGCCGAACCCGGCGCGACGCAGCGTCTCGACGGCTACCGCACCGCCCACGCCGTGCAGCGCGGTCAGCGCCACCCGCACCGAACCGGCGGCGCGGCGGACCCGGGCGGCCCGCTCGATGTAGCGCTCGACCAGGTCCGTGTGCGTGAATTCGACAGGGGTGCGCGCGATCTGGTCGGCCGGCGGGGCGCCGGCCATCGCGGACTCGATCTCGCGGTCGGTGGGGGACACGATCTGGATGCCGCCGTCGATGTAGACCTTGTAACCGTTGTCGGTCGCCGGGTTGTGGGAGGCCGTGATCTGTACCCCGGCGGCGGCGCCGGTGTCACGTACCGCAAACGCGACCACCGGCGTGGGTAACGGCCCGGGCAGAAGTATCACCGCAAACCCTTGGGCCGCAAAGACTTCAGCCGTCACCGTGGCGAACACGGCCGAACCGTGGCGGGCGTCGCGGCCGACCACCACCGCGCAACCGGCCCGGCCGGCGGCGGAGAGCACCCGCGCCACCGCCCAGCTGGCGCGCGAGACCACCGCGACGTTCATCGCGTCGGGCCCGCCGCGTACCGGTCCGCGCAGGCCCGCGGTGCCGAACACCAGCGGACGGGCGAACCGCGCCGCGAGTTCGGCGGGGCCGCAGGCGGCGAGCTCGGCGGCCGTGGCCGCGTCGGGATCGTGTGCGATCCACTCCTCGGGCGTCATACCCGGGCTATCACGCCGGCCAGCAGGGTGCCGATCCGGCGAGCCGAGGCGGCCCCGGCGGCGAGCACCTCGGCGTGGCTGAGCGCCCGGCCGCCGATCCCGGCGGCCAGGTTGGTCACCAGCGACACCCCCAGCACCTCGGCGCCGGCCGCGCGCGCCGCGATGGTCTCGTGCACCGTCGACATGCCCACCAGGTCGGCGCCCAGCGTGCGCAGCATCCGGATCTCGGCCGGCGTCTCGTAGTGGGGGCCGGGCAGGCAGGCGTACACCCCCTCGGTCAGCTCGGGATCGGCGTCGCGGGCGAGCCGGCGCAGCCGCGCCGCGTAGGCGTCGGTCAGGTCCACGAACTGCGGACCGGTCAGGGGGGACCGCGCGGTCAGGTTCAGGTGGTCGCTGATCAGCACCGGCCGGCCCACGGTCAGGTCGCCGCGCAGCCCGCCGGCCGCGTTGGTGAGCACCACGACGCGCGCGCCGGCCGCGCAGGCCGCCCGCACCGGGTGCACCACGTGGCGCAGGTCGTGGCCCTCGTAGGCGTGCACCCGACCGACCAGCACCAGCACCCGGTGCCCGCCGATCGGCATCGACAGCAGCTCACCGCTGTGCCCGGCGGCACTCGGCGGGGTGAACCCGGGCACCTCGGCCTGGGGGAGCCTGGCGGTGGCCGAACCCAGGGCCGCGACCGCCGAGGACCAGCCGGAGCCGAGGACGACGGCGACGTCGTGCCGCGGCACCCCGGTGCGCTCGGCGATGAAATGCCCCGCCCGAACGGCGAGGTCGTCGGCGTCGGTCGCGGCGTCGCTCACACTGGGCGAGCCTAGCCTGGCTGGGGCGCCTCGCCCGGCGATCGCGCCGTGACCTCGTCGAGGTAGCCGTGACCTCGTCGATGTAGTAGTGCCGCAGCGCATTGTCGCGTTCCAGCGCCGAGCGGCACGTCAGCGCGTCACCCTGCGTGGTGAACGGCCCCGCCATAACAAAACACACGTCGTCCCAGAAGAAGCCGTCGAGCACATACCAACCGGGTGCCAGGCCGGCGGTGTGCCGCTCGATCATCGCCAGGTGGTGTCTCATCGAGCGCTCCGCCCCGGCCCCGTTTCCTGCCGCGCTGTTCTCCGGTGTTTTATGCGCGGTCGGAGTGAGAACGGGCGCCGAGCAGCGGCGGCTGGCTACGGAGTCTGAAGGCGGGGCGTCACAGCCCGAACAGGCCCGACTGCCCGTCCCCCGGGTTGAACCAGCCCGAGCTCGAGGCGCCCAGGTTCGCGAAGCCCGAACTGAGCCCGCTGCCGATATCGAAGAAGCCGGTGTTGCCGCCCGCCTCCCCGCCGCCCGCGTTTCCGACGCCGACGTTGTCGGTCCCGGTGTTGAAGAAGCCAGTGTCGCCCCCTAACGATCCGTAGTTGAAGAAGCCGGTGTTCTCTCCTTGGGCGCTGGTGTTGAAGAACCCGGTGTTCCACGTGTCCTGGCCCGGGAGGTCTGCCGAGTTGAAGAAGCCGGAGTTGAGGTTGCCGCCGGTGTTGAAGAAGCCCGACGTGCCGGTGCCGGTGTTGCCGAAGCCCGAGCTGGCCACCGATTGGGTGGCCGAACTGCCCACGCCCGTGTTCACACTGCCCGCGTCGAACAATCCCGTGTTGGTGTTGCCCGAGTTCGCGATCCCGGTGTTGAAGTTGCCCGCGTTGTCGAAGCCGGTGTTCCAGAAGCCCGGGTTGAAGCTGCCCGTGTTACTGTCCCCCGAGTTGAAGCTGCCCGTGTTCCCATAGCCCGCGTTCGCCACGCCCATGTCGTTGAAGCCCCCGTTGCCGAAGCCGACATTTATGCCGTTGCCCGCGAGTGCGTCGTAGCCCGCGTTGCCGATGCCGGTGTCGCCGCCGCCGGAGTTGCCGAGGCCGGTGGCGATCTGGCCCGAGTTGAACATCCCGGTGTCGGTGAGCCCGGAGTTGCCGATGCCGAAGCTGTTGTTGCCGGAGTTGAAGAATCCGATGTCGTTGTTGCCGGAGTTGCCGAAGCCGATGTCGTTGCTGCCGGAGTTCAAGCCGCCGAAACCGATCTGGTTGTTGCCGGTAAGTCCGAAACCGATGTCGCCGGTGCCGCTGTTGCCGAAGCCGATGTTGCCGGCGCCGGTGTTCCCGAAGCCCCAGTTGTTGTTGCCGAGGTTGCCGAAGCCGATATTGCCGAATCCCGCATCGCCGCCGGCCCCGCTGTTGCCGAAGCCGATGTTGCCGCCGCCGACGTTGCCGATGCCGATGTTGTTGACGCCGAGGTTGCCCAGACCGATGTTGCCGATCCCCGCCGTGGCATCGAGGCCGGCGTTGCCGAAGCCGATGTTGTAGTTGCCGATGTTGCCGCCGCCGATGTTGAAATTCGACGTGACCCCGTAATACGAGCTCCCGTTGCCGAAGCCCAGGTTGGTGCTGCCGAAGTTCCCGGCACCGAGGTTGTGGATGCCGATGTTGGCGCTGCCGAGGTTCTGGGAGCCGATATTGGCGTTGCCCAGGTTCAGGTTGCCGGTGTTGCCGTTGCCCAGGTTCAGGCCGCCGAGGTTGCCGACGCCCAGGTTGACGTTGGGCAGGCTCAGCTGCGCCGTCGTGCCCTGCAGCGCGGTCTGCACCGAGAACAACTGCGTGGCCGCGGCCGACGCGCCGGCGTGATAGCCGGTCATGGCGGCCACGTCCTGGGCCCAGAGCTGTTCGTAGTGGGCCTCCACGGCGGCGATCGCCGGGGCGTTCTGGCCGAACAAGTTCGAGGTCACCAGCGAGATCAGCTGGCCGCGGTTGGCCGCGACCACGCCTGGGTGCACGGTCGCGGCGAATGCCGCCTCGAACGCCGATGCCGTCGCCCGGGCCTGGTGACCCGCCGACTGTGCGTGCGCGCCGGCGGCGCTGAGAAAGCCCGCGTACGGGGTGGCCGCGGCTGCCATGGCCGTGGCGGCGGGCCCCTGCCAGGCCTCACCTGTGAGCCCCGAGGTCACCGCCGAAAACGACGAGGCCGCGGCCTGTAATTCGTCGGCCAGCCCATCCCACGCCGACGCGGCTTCCAGCATCGGGCCCGGCCCGGCGCCGCTGTAGAGCAATGCCGAATTGATCTCCGGGGGCCACACCAAGAAACTCATCACTCACGGTCCCTTCTCGGCGGACCCGTGGTGGTGGCCGACCGCCGTCGTCGCCCCCGCGCCAACGTGGCTCAGGAAGAAGCCAGCGTGACTCTAACGTTCGAGCGCGCGCAACGTCATTAGCCATACCAACTATCAATGGAAAATTCTTCCAGCCAGAAACCGCGGACCATGCGATCGGGTGCGGGGCCGCGGTGGCGAACTCCGGCGTGTGTCAAGATCGCCCGCATGGGTTTTCGTAGCCGGCTCATTATCGGTTCGGGCGTCGGTTTGGGCGTCGGTTTGGGCGTCGTCGTGGTGGTTGCGGGCGCGGCGCTCACGGGTCCCGCGCCGTCCGCCCGGGCCGACGGGTGCGCCGATGTCCAGTTGATCTTCGCCCGCGGCACCGCCGAACCGCCCGGCCTGGGGGCCGAAGGAGAAGCGCTGCTGGCCGCGCTGCGGCCCGCGCTGGGCTCGCGCAGTGTTGACAGCTATGCGGTGAACTACCCGGCCAGCTACAACTTCCTGACCACCGCCGACGGCGCCAACGACGCCCGCGACCACATCGCCGAGATGACCGAGCGGTGCCCGTCGACGAAGCTGGCGCTCGGCGGCTTCTCGCAGGGGGCGTCCGTGGTCTCGATGCTGGCGGGGGTGCCGCCCGTCGGACCGACCATCGGCAACGTGGGATCGGCCCCCGCGCTGGATCCTGATCTGGCGGCCAAGGTGCGGGCGGTCGCGGTGTTCGGCAATCCCGGCAACCGCTTCGACACGCCACTCTCGACCACAGGTGAGTTCGCCGGCCGCACCATCGACCTGTGCAGCGCCGGTGATCCCGTGTGCGTCGTCGGTGGTCGCGACCGGGATGCGCACCACGACTACGCGGCGCCGCCCTACCCCGGCGAGGCAGCGACATTCATCGCCGGACTGGTCTAGGCGTCATCGTGCGGCAGGGCCCGAATGCGGCGGTGAGATACTGCGAGAATGCCCACCGCCACCGCACCGGACACTGTCGAGGACATCGTGCGGCGCCGTGGCGCCGATCTCGTCGAGCTGTCCCACGCCATCCACGCCGAGCCCGAGCTCGCCTTCGCCGAATATCGCAGCTGCGCCAAGGTTCAGGCGCTGGTCGCCGAGCGCGGGTTCGAGATCACCGCACCCGCCGGTGGTTTGGACACCGCGTTTCGCGCCGACTTCGGCAGCGGCCCGCTGGTGGTCGGCGTCTGCGCGGAATACGACGCGCTGCCCGAGATCGGGCACGCCTGCGGCCACAACATCATCGCGGCATGCGCGGTGGGAACCGCCTTGGCGCTGGCCGAGGTGGCCGACGAGCTCGGTTTGACGGTGGCGCTGCTGGGAACACCGGCCGAGGAGGCCGGCGGCGGCAAGGTGTTGCTGCTGGAGGCGGGGATCTTCGACGATGTCGCGGTGGCGGTGATGGCGCATCCCGGGCCGTCCGACATCGCCGCAGCCCGGTCGCTGGCGCTGTCGGAGGCGATCGTGCGCTACCGCGGCAAGGAGTCACATGCGGCGGTCGCCCCCTATCTGGGAGTCAACGCCGCCGACGCGGTGACCGTCGCGCAGGTGGCGATCGGGGTGCTGCGCCAGCAACTCGCCCCGGACCAGCTGGTGCACGGGATCGTCACCGACGGCGGCCAGGCGGTCAACGTCATCCCCGGCCGTGCCGCGATCCAGTACGCGATGCGGGCGGCCGAGTCGGAGTCGCTGCGAGCGCTGGAGGGCAGGATATTTGCATGCTTTGCCGCCGGCGCCCTGGCCGCCGGCTGCGAACACGAAATCGACCGGCCCGCACCGCCCTACGCCGAACTCAAACCCGACCCCTGGCTGGCCGCAGTGTGCCGTGCGGAGATGCGCCGGCTCGGGCGCGAGCCGGTGGCCCCCGAGGTGGAGGCGGCGCTGCCGATGGGCAGCACCGACATGGGCAACGTGACGCAGGTGCTGCCGGGGATCCATCCGGTGATCGGCGTCGACGCCGGCGGTGCCACCGTGCACCAGCGCGCTTTCGCCGCGGCCGCGGCCGGGCCCAGCGGCGACCGTGCTGTCGTCGAGGCCGCGATCATGTTGGCGCGCAGCGTGGTCCGCCTGGCCGAAAGTCCCGCAGAACGCGACCGGGTGCTGGCGGCCCGAGAACGGCGGGCCCACTCATGACGAGCCTGGGCGACGTCGCCGCCTCATGGCTGGCCGGACGCACCGACGACCTGGTCGACTGGCGTCGACACATCCACCGCCATCCGGAGCTGGGGCGTCAGGAGTACGCCACTACGCAGTTCGTCGCCGAACGGCTGGCCGAGGCGGGACTGAATCCGAAGGTGCTGCCCGGCGGCACCGGCCTGACGTGCGACATCGGCCCCGAGCACGAGCCGCGGATCGCGTTGCGGGCTGACATGGACGCGTTGCCCATGGCCGAGCGGACCAACGCGCCGTACGCCTCGCGAATGCCCAACGCCGCGCACGCCTGCGGCCACGACGCGCACACCGCGATCCTGCTGGGCGCCGCGCAGGCGCTGGCGTCGGCGCCCGAGCTGCCGGTGGGCGTGCGGTTCATCTTCCAGGCGGCCGAGGAGTTGATGCCCGGCGGCGCCATCGACGCCATCGCGGCCGGGGTGCTGGCCGGCGTGACCCGGATTTTCGCCCTGCACTGTGACCCGCACCTGGTGGTCGGGAAGGTGGCGGTGCGGCAGGGTCCCATCACCTCGGCGGCCGACTCCATCGAGATCACGCTGCATTCGCCGGGCGGGCACACGTCGCGTCCGCACCTGACCGCGGACCTGGTCTACGGGCTGGGCACCCTGATCACCGGCCTGCCCGGGGTGCTGTCGCGTCGCATCGACCCGCGAAACGGCACGGTGCTGGTGTGGGGTGCGGTCAACGCGGGCGTGGCCGCCAACGCCATTCCCCAGTCGGGGGTGCTGTTGGGTACCGTCCGAACGGCCAGCCGGCAGACGTGGGTGTCCCTCGAGGGGATCATCCGCGAGGCGACCACCGCGCTGCTGTCGCCGCTGGGGATCGAGCACACCATGCGATACCGCCGCGGGGTGCCGCCGGTGGTCAACGAGGAGGTCGCGACGCACATCCTCACGCATGCGATCGAGGCCATCGGCCCCGACGTGCTGGCCGACACCCGGCAGTCCGGTGGGGGTGAGGACTTCTCCTGGTACCTGGAGGAGATCTCCGGCGCGATGGCGCGACTGGGCGTGTGGTCGGGCGAGGGTGCGCAACTGGACTTGCACCAACCGAACTTCGACCTCGACGAGCGGGCTCTGGCGATCGGGGTGCGCCTGATGGTCAACATCGTCGAGCAGTCCGCGTCGTACGAATAGCCGCGTGCGTACGCGCCTGCCCGACCACGCGTTGACGGCCAACTCAGCTGGATACTGTTGGGCTGCGCCGCATCTGGCATGGCAGCTGCGGCCGCGGTGAACCGGCCACCGCGGTGCGACTGCGCCGGCCGGACCTGGCGGCCCGGTTCGGCCCGGTTCGGCCCGACAAAGCCTGATCCATGAGCCGCCGCGCGCTCGGGTCTGTCGCCCGGGTCGGACCTGGACCCGTCGATGCACAGGAAGCTGAAAGCTTCCTGTGCATCGACGTCTGGGCTTGTCGTAACTCGCAGCGTGTAGCTAGTGTCAAGGTATTGGTTCAGTGAGTTTTTAACGATGTGTCCTCCGATCTCGGTCGGCACATATTGGCGGTGGGGCTCGCCACAACCGCGCGTCGTTTGTCGACGGCCAACGGTCCCTTCGGAGCAGTTCAGTGATCGGCTGTGCAATGGTGCCGCCGAAAACGACACGAAGGGATTCTGAAGTGGCTGTGGATATTCACTAATCAAGCAAGAAGACCGGCCTGCGCCTGTGTGCTCTGCGGCACCTTTGCGGTTGCGTGCCTCGCCTCGCCTCGTCTCGCCCCGCAATGCATCCACCGGGTCGACCGCCG
The DNA here is from genome assembly GCF_057473685.1 of Mycobacterium sp. TH-M116. Classification (NCBI taxonomy): domain Bacteria; kingdom Bacillati; phylum Actinomycetota; class Actinomycetes; order Mycobacteriales; family Mycobacteriaceae; genus Mycobacterium; species Mycobacterium sp. TH-M116. Next base: position 9,295 of record NZ_JBYCLC010000048.1, read on the forward strand.
GCACAAGTCGTCAAAATATCTCCTGTCCTGGCAGGGATCTGACGTTGGCCCATCGACGGCTAACCGCCAATCCCGCGACCCTGTGCCAGAACCGGCACACGTGGGCCCAAAGCCTCTAGCGCAACTGTGAGTTCGCGGTCCGGTGGTAGAGACGACCGGCAGGTCGTCGAGCGTCCAATACGACGAGCGTGGAATACGAAAGGTGGCTTTCTGCATGGCACGTTCGCGCATCACCGATTGGAATCCAGAAGACGTTGCCGCCTGGGAGGCCGGGAACCACGCCATCGCGCGTCGTAACCTGTTCTGGCTGGTCGTGAATGTGCATGTCGCATTTTCGGTTTGGTATCTGTGGTCGGTGATGGTGCTTTTCATGCCGGAGCCTGTCTATGGGTTTTCGACGAAGGACAAGCTACTGATAGATGCGGTCGCGTCGCTGGTCGGTGCGCTCGTCCGCATCCCTTATGCACTGGCCGCCAACTGGTTTGGTGGCAGGACATGGACGACAATCTCGTCTTTGGTGCTGCTGATACCGAGTGCGGGCGCCATCGTCTTGCTGGCGCATCCCGGTCTGCCGCTTTGGCCGTACTTGGTGTGTGCGGCCTTGACGGGACTGGGTGGCGGCAACTACTCCTCAGCGCTGGCCAAGGCAGACGGTTTGTATCCTCAGCGACGCAAGGGTTTTGCCCTGGGGCTCGCCGGCGGGATGGCCAACCTCGGCTCTGCGACGATCCAAATGGTCGGCCTGCTCGTTCTGGCCACCGCAGGGCACGAGGCGCCGTACTGGGTGTGCGCCATATATCTGACACTGCTGGCCATCGGCGGGGTGGGCGCCGCTCTGCGGATGGATGACGTGGTGGCACATCGCGCCGGTCTGTCGTTTGGCAACTTGCGGGCAATACTCTCCGTGCCCGATACATGGATGCTCACGTTTCTCTATCTGTGCGCTTCGGGCTCGTTCCTGGGCTTCGCCTTCGCTTTCGGCCAGGTTCTTCAGCACAACTTCGTCGCCAGTGGGCAAAGTGAGGGACACGCATCGCTGCACGCCGCCGAGATCGCGTTCATCGGCCCCCTGCTGGGGTCGCTGGCGCGGATACTCGGCGGGAGGTTGAGCGATCGTTTCGGCGGTGGCCGCGTCGTGCTGAGCGTCTTCCTGGGTGCGATCGTGGCGGGGGGCATGCTGGTCGCCATCAGCACCCATGACGACCTCACCCGGGGGGACGGCGCTCCGGTCACCGGCTTTACGCTGGCGGGCTACGTAGTTGGCTTCGTCGCATTGTTCATTTTCTGCGGGGCTGGGAAAAGTCCTGTGTACAAGCTGATTCCGACTGTTTTCGAGGAACGCAGCCACGGGTTGGGATTGCCCGAGGACCAACGTCGGGACTGGGCTCGTGTGAGGTCGTCGTCTCTGATCGGATTCGCCGGCGCGTTTGGCGCGCTCGGCGGTGTGGGCATCAGCATGGCATTGCGGCAGTCGTATGCCGTGGGAGGAACTGAGACTCCGGCGTTCTGGATATTTTTCGGCTGCTACATCGCCGCGGCGATCCTGGCTTGGGGACGTTACGTGAGGCCGCGCGCTGCCCGAGAGCGGCGATCGTCGGCCGCTGAGGAAGTTGGCAGACATCGAGCTGAGCCGCAGAGCTCTGGCGGTCCATCGGTTGTGACCGACCCCGACGACGACCGCCCGGCGGCTGGGGCCTTTCGTATGGCGTCCAGGAAGGAACTCTGAGGTGCATACGAACATCACCTGGCACGGTCACACCGTGTCCCGGCCTGATCGGGCGAAGCTCTACGACAGCCGCGTACGTGGCTATTTGCTCGACGGCGGCGGCAAGGACGCCGACACCCTGGCCGAAGGAGCCATTGCTCACCTCGACAAGCCCAACGTTCCTCTGGTGCATGACAACAACCTCAAAGAGGATCTTCCGGACCAGATCTCGTGCAGCGCGAAGTTTCTGTCCGTCGACCCTGCGTCGCTGCACACGGATGAGATCGCCGAGCACTGCTCGTTCGAATACAGCTCGTTCGAAGGCAGCTCGTTCGAATGTATCTCGTTCGAATACACGAGTGGCAGGGCGGAGAAGATGGCCCCATTCGGCGGTGAGCACATGTCAAGTGCCAAGGCGTTCTTCGGCAAAGGGCCCGAGCGGGATTTCCGCACCGAGCTCGCCGACGGGCAGATCCGACGTGTCGAGCGCAAAGCGCTCGACTCGCTCGGCGACGCATGTGCCCAGCGGTCGGGGACCGGCGCGGGCCAGAACCCTCCCCGAAAGATTGAATCCACCCTTGCGGGAACAGTATCGGTCGCTCAGACAAGGAGTGCGCGTGTCATCAGCACCGGATGGTGAAAAGTTGTCGGGTGCCGCGCACGAGAGCGCGCCTGATTCGCTCGAAAGCCCAGAGCGCAACGACGGGGCCACCCCGGGGAAGGGGCCTTCGCTGGACGAACTGATGTCGGGGCTGACTGCGCTACAGCTGGGCCGCTACGGGCAGGTGATTGGCGCAGCCAGCGCGCCGACCCACATCAATCCTGTTGCCGCAGATGTGATCTCGATCCGGACCGCAGCGTGTTTCGGAGCGCACGCGCAGGTGTTCGAAGCGGTGAGCAGGCAATTCGCGGCAGAGCATCAGGCCTTGCTGGAGCGCTTGGCCAGTCTCGGAGATGTCGCCGAGGAAGCCAACCCGGGGGCGCCCGCGGGCGCATGAGTCCTCTGGTAACGATGCACTCGACGGAGATCGCGGTCTGATCTCGATTGGCGGCTGCCCCGGACGTCTTCCTACGAGCTGGTGCCCGGGCCGATGCTGCGGGCCGGTCGGGTGCGCAGCTCGTGAACGTAATCTGCCGGAGCTCCCGCGATTTCGGCGGCGTCGGCCATGACACCCAGATACCGCGCCGACGGCAGGCCGCCCTCCCAGGCGTCGAGGACGTAGAGCCATGCCAGCACGGGGTCGGTGTCGGTGTCCGACGAGATGCGCTCCACGCGGCACCGGATTTTCTTGTGGACGCCGAACTCGGAGCCTTCCCACCGGTCGAGGTTTGTCTCGTCCGCCGGTGTCATGTCGTAGAGCACGACGAACACGCGTGAGCCCGGATCCTGGACAACCGTGGCCAGCGCCCCCTCCCAGCCGATGTCCTCGCCGCCGAAGGTCAACCGCCACCCGGACAGCCACCCCGTTCCAGCCATCGGCGAGTGCGGTGCGCGCTCCAGCATCTGGTCAGGATCCATGTTCGACCCGTAAGCGGCGTAGAGCGGCACGGGGAAAGTTTAACGGCGTCGGTTGGCGCGCTGTTCACCCGCGGGACCTTCTCGGTTCCTGAGCGTGTCGGGTGGCGGCGCGTACAAGAGCCGCGACCCGGCTAGGTTAGGGCTGTGGTGACCCGCATCGTGATCCTCGGTGGAGGCCCGGCCGGTTACGAAGCCGCGCTGGTCGCCGCCACCTCGCACCCCGAGACCGCCGACGTCACCGTGATCGACGCCGACGGCGTGGGGGGCGCGGCCGTCCTGGACGACTGCGTGCCGTCCAAGACGTTCATCGCGTCCACCGGGCTGCGCACCGAGCTGCGCCGGGCGCCGCATCTGGGCTTCGACATCGACATCGACGACGCCAAGATCTCGCTGACGCAGATCCATGCCCGAGTGAAGGACCTGGCCGCGGCTCAATCGGCCGACATCACGGGCCAGCTGCTGGGCGTGGGGGTCCGCGTCGTCACCGGTCACGGCGAGCTGATCGACCCCACCCCCGGGCTGGCCTGCCACCGCGTCAGGGCGACCCATTCCGATCCGGGGTCCGACGGCACCCTCACCACTGAGTACGAAGCCGATGTCGTGCTGATCGCGACCGGCGCCAGACCGCGGATCCTGCCGTCGGCCCAGCCCGACGGCGAACGCATCCTGACCTGGCGCCAGCTCTACGACCTCAAGGCGCTGCCCGGGCACCTCGTCGTCGTGGGCTCTGGGGTTACCGGCGCGGAGTTCGCCAACGCCTACACCGAGTTGGGCGTGCCGGTGACGGTGGTGGCCAGTCAGGACCGCGTGCTGCCCTACGAGGACGCCGACGCCGCACTCGTCCTCGAGGACGTGTTCGCCGAACGGGGCGTGCAGCTGATCAAGAATGCCCGGGCCGAATCGGTCACCCGGACCGCAACCGGAGTGCTGGTCACTCTCAAGGACGGACGCACCGTCGAGGGCAGCCACGCGCTGATGACCATCGGGTCGGTCCCCAACACCGGCAGCCTCGGCCTGGAACGGGTCGGCATCGAGCTGGGGCGCGGGAACTACCTGCCCGTCGACCGGGTGTCGCGAACGTCGGTTCCGGGCATCTATGCCGCCGGTGACTGCACCGGCCTGTTGCCGCTGGCTTCCGTCGCGGCCATGCAGGGTCGGATCGCGATGTATCACGCGCTCGGCGAGGGTGTCACCCCGATCCGGCTGCGCACGGTGGCGGCGACCATATTCACCCGGCCCGAGATCGCCGCAGTCGGCGTGCCGCAGCGGATGATCGACGACGGCTCGGTAACCGCCCGCACCATCATGCTGCCGTTGCACACCAACGCCCGGGCGAAGATGTCGGGGCTGCAGAAGGGTTTCGTCAAGGTCTTCTGCCGGCGCTCCACCGGCGTGGTGATCGGCGGGGTCGTGGTGGCGCCGATCGCCTCCGAGCTGATCCTGCCGATAGCCGTGGCGGTGACCAACCGCGTCACGGTCAACGAGTTTGCGCAGACGCTTGCCGTGTACCCGTCGCTGTCCGGTTCGATCACCGAGGCCGCCCGCCGGCTGATGGCCCACGACGACTTGGACTAGAAGTCCGACTCAGGTGAGTCCCACCAACTAGCCTTGGTCGAGGACACCTACCGACGAGTAACCGATTGGAGCCTGCAGGCGTGAGTGATCCTTACGGCGTGCCCAGCCGGCGCAGCTCGTCGGCGTCCGAGCTGGGACCGCGGCAGCGCGAAATCGCCTGGAAGCGGCTCGGCGGCGAGCAGTTCGACGTCGTGGTCATCGGCGGCGGCGTGGTGGGCTCCGGATGCGCGCTGGACGCCGCCACGCGCGGGCTCAAGGTCGCGCAGGTGGAGGCACGCGATTTCGCGTCCGGCACGTCGAGCCGCTCGTCGAAGATGTTCCACGGCGGGTTGCGCTACCTCGAGCAGCTCGAGTTCGGGCTGGTGCGCGAGGCGCTCTACGAGCGCGAGTTGTCGCTGACCACGTTGGCGCCACATCTGGTGAAGCCGATGCCCTTTTTGTTCCCGCTCACCAACCGGGTGTGGGAACGTCCGTACATCGCCGCGGGCATCTTTCTCTATGACCGGATGGGTGGCGCGAAATCGGTTCCCGCGCAGAAGCACCTGACCCGCGCCGGCGCCCTGCGGTTGAGTCCCGGCCTCAAGCGCAGCTCGCTGATCGGTGGCATCCGCTACTACGACACCGTCGTCGACGACGCCCGGCACACCATGACGGTGGCCCGCACCGCCGCGCACTACGGGGCGGTCGTGCGCTGTTCCACCCAGGCGGTCGCACTGCTGCGGGAGGGCGACCGGGTGACCGGCGTGCGGGTCCGCGACACCGAGAACGGCCAGATCACCGAGGTCTGCGGCCACGTCGTCGTCAACGCCACCGGGGTGTGGACCGACGAGATCCAGGGGCTGTCCAAGCAGCGGGGACGGTTCCAGGTGCGTGCGTCCAAGGGCGTGCACATCGTCGTGCCGCGCGATCGGATCGTCAGCGACGTGGCGATCATCCTGCGCACCGAAAAGTCGGTGATGTTCGTCATCCCCTGGGGCAGCCACTGGATCATCGGAACCACCGACACCGACTGGGACCTCGACCTCGCGCACCCGGCCGCCACCAAGGCCGACATCGACTACATCCTCAGCACCGTCAACACCGTGCTGGCCACCCCGCTGACGCACGCCGACATCGACGGGGTCTACGCCGGGCTGCGGCCGCTGCTCGCCGGCGAAAGCGAGGAGACCTCCAAGCTGTCGCGCGAGCACGCCGTGGCGGTGCCCGCGCCCGGCCTGGTGGCCATCGCCGGCGGCAAGTACACCACTTACCGGGTGATGGCGGCCGACGCGATCGACGCCGCGGTGCAGTTCGTGCCGGCCCGGGTGGCACCGTCGATCACCGAGAAGGTGAGACTGCTGGGCGCTGACGGCTACTTTGCGCTGATCAACCAGGCCGAACGCGTCGGCGCGCTGCGCGGCCTGCACCCGTACCGGGTGCGCCACCTGCTGGACCGCTACGGCTCGCTGATCGGTGACGTCCTGGATCTGGCCGCCGACGACCCCGGCCTGCTCGACCCGATCAAGGAGGCGGCGGGCTACCTGAAGGTGGAGGCCCGCTACGCCGTCACCGCCGAAGGCGCGCTGCACCTGGAGGACATCCTGGCACGCCGGATGCGGATCTCCATCGAATACGCGCACCGGGGCGTCGACTGCGCCCGCGAAGTGGCCGACGCGGTCGCGCCGGTGCTGGGGTGGAGTACCGAGGACGTCGAGCGCGAGGTCGCCAACTACGCCGCGCGAGTGCAGGCCGAGGTCCTGTCGCAGGCCCAGCCCGACGACGTCTCGGCGGACGAGCTGCGGGCCAGCGCACCGGAGGCCCGCGTCGAGATCCTCGAGCCGGTTCCCCTGACGTGAGGCCCGCGTGAGGCCGGCGTGAGGCCGGCGTGAGGTCCGCGTGAGGCCGGCGCCGCTTCCGGTTCGCGACGGGCTGGGGCCGGCCCGGGTGCGGTTGCGCGGTGGCCCGGTGCTGGCCGAGCTCACCGAGCGCTTCGGCGAGCAGGCCCGCGCGAAGGTACTGTCCGGCGAGGTTGTCGACCCCGATGGCGTGGCGGTCGACGGGGCCACCGTGCTGCCCGCCGGCTCCGCGGTGTATCTCTACCGCGAGCTGCCCGACGAGGTGCCGGTGCCCTTTGAGGTCCCGGTGCTGTACTCCGATGCCGACATCGTCGTCGTCGACAAGCCGCATTTTCTGGCCACCATGCCGCGCGGGCGGCACGTTGCGCAGACCGCGCTGGTACGGCTGCGCCGCGATCTGGGTTTGCCGGAGCTCAGCCCCGCCCACCGGCTGGATCGGTTGACCGCCGGGGTTTTGCTGTTCACCGCCCGGCGTGAGTCGCGCGGGGCGTATCAGTCGCTGTTCGCGCGCGGCCTGGTGCGCAAGACCTACCTGGCGCGCGCGGCCGTCGATCCGGCGCTGGAGCTGCCGCGCGTCGTGCGCAGCCGGATCGTCAAGCGGCGCGGGCGGCTGCAGGCGTTCTGCGAGCCCGGCGTCCCCAACGCCGAGACGCTGGTGGAGCTGGTGGCCGACGGCCTCTACCGGCTCACACCGCGCACCGGCCGGACCCACCAGCTGCGGGTGCACATGGCGTCGCTGGGGATTCCGATCCTGGGAGATCCGTTGTATCCCCGCATCGTCGACGTGGCTCCCGACGACTTCAGCGTGCCCCTGCGGTTGCTGGCCCGCCGGATCGAGTTCGACGATCCGCTGACCGGGGCGCGACGCGATTTCGTCAGCCCCCGATCGGCACCCTGAGTTTGATTGCGGTGATTCACAGCCCGGCCGCGACGGCTGTTGGATGTCGGATCCCCGTGGCACTATCGAATCTGCGTTCGAGAACAGCGCGGGGATGCGCCCGGCCGAGTCGGCGGGGTTCGTGGAGCGGATTTGTGCGGCCACACGAGGTCATCGTCGACCTCGGTCGATGTGAAATCGACCACACCATTCCCCACGCACGAGGTAGGAACACCTACTTGGCCAAGGTGAGGTGTCTCTCTCGTTTCGACGGCGGCTGATCAGCAAAATGGCTCGTGAAAGCTACTGATGAAGCAAGGGGTGTCGTTTGGGACATGTGGGGTGACCCGGATTGGTGGGCTTGCTGGCGACTCCACGGACGAAGGCCCCCGATGGACAAGCTCCGACAGAACACGAGTCGGAGACCGCACGTTTCGC
>NZ_JBYCLC010000049.1:0-3276 GCF_057473685.1 Mycobacterium sp. TH-M116
CGGTGTCGATCGCCTCGGCCAGTTGGCTTTCCGGCCATCCGGTGGCATCCACGACGGTCCAGCCGAAGTCGGCCCGCTCGGCGGGCACCACCAGCTGCCGCGGGATCCCCTCGATCGCCGGGAACAGCGTGCGCAGGCTCTCCTGGCGGGCCACCACGTCGGCCAGCGCCGCGCCCAGCGCGTCGGCATTCAGGCGCCCGCGAAGCCGCAACGCCACCGGCAGGTTGTACGTCGGTGAGGGGCCCTGGAACTGGTCGATGAACCACAACCGATTCTGGGCGAACGACAACGGCACCACCGCGGGGCGTTCGACCGGCGTCAGCGGCTCGCGCCGACCCCCGTCGCCGCCGATGCGGGGCGCCAGCTGGGCGATCGTGGGTGCCTCGAACAAGGCGCGCACCGCCAGGCCGGCGTCCAGCGCGGTGTTGACCGCGGCGACCAGACGCATCGCCGACAGCGAATCCCCGCCCAGCTCGAAGAACGAGTCGTCCACCCCGACCAGCCGGGGCGGCTCCACCCCGAGCACCTGGGCGAAGATGCCGGTCAGGATCTCCTCGGTGAGGGTGGTCGGGGCACGGTAGCTCGCCGTGTCCTGGTACTCCGGTGTCGGCAGCGCCCGTCTGTCGAGTTTGCCGCCGACCGTCAACGGCAGCGCGTCCAACGCCACGACGGCGGCCGGAACCATGTAGGGGGGGAGCCGCTCGGCCAGCGCCGCGCGCAACGCGGCCGGGTCCGCGGTCCCGGTGACGTACCCCACCAGGCGCTTGTCCCCGGGGCGGTCCTCGCGCGCGATGACAGCCGCCTGCTGCACCCCGTCCAGCGCCGCCAGTACGGCCTGGACCTCCCCGGGCTCGATGCGATAGCCGCGGATCTTGACCTGCTCGTCGGCGCGCCCGAGATACTGCAGTTGGTTGTCGGGGCGCCACCGCACCAGGTCACCGGTGCGATACATGCGTGTCCCGGGCCTACCGAACGGCGAGGCCACAAACCGCGATGCGGTCAAACCGGCCCGGCCCAGATACCCGACGCCCACACCACGGCCGGCCACGTACAACTCGCCCACCACACCCGGGGGCACCGGCCGCATCGACTCGTCGAGGACGAACAGCGCCGTCGTGGGCACCGGCGCGCCGATCGGCGCCACACCCGCCTGCTCCTCCTGTGTGAGAGGCGCGCTCATCGACGCGTACACCGTGGCCTCGGTGGGCCCGTAGGCGTTGATCACCACCCGCCCGGGCGCCCACCGGTCCACCACCTCGGCCGGGCAGGCCTCGCCGCCGAGCAGCAACGCCATCGACTCCAGCCCCTCCGGGGCGAGTGCGGTCACCGCCGACGGGGTTTGGGTCAGTACGTTGACCTGTTCGCGGACCAGCAGGTCGTGGAAATCGTCCGGAGAGCCGACAACACGGTCGGGCACCACCACCAGCCGTCCCCCGCCCAGCAGCGCGGCCCAGATTTCCCACACCGAGAAGTCGAACGCGTACGAGTGGCACTGCGTCCACACCTGCGGCGCGGGCAGGTGCGCGGGCGTCGACTCCGGTAGGTGGGCCAGGTTGTGGTGGGCGATCGCCACGCCCTTGGGAGTTCCGGTGGTGCCCGAGGTGTAGATGAGGTAGGCGATGTCGTCGGGGTGCGGCGACGGTAGTGCCGTGCTGGGATGGCGCGCGACGGCCGGATCGTCGATGTCGATGACCGCCAGTTCGCGCCCGTCCAGCCGATCCGCCAGCCCGACAGAGGTGACTGCGGCCATCGGGGCGGCGTCCCCGAGCAGGAAATCGACCCTCGCGTCCGGCAGTGCCGGGTCGACGGCCAGGTACGCCGCGCCGGTTTTGAGCACGGCCAGCATGGCCACGACGGCCTGAGCCGAGCGCTCCAACAGCAACGCCACCCGCGCACCCGGGCCCACGTCGTACCCGATCAGCAAGTGCGCCAACCGGTTTGCCGTTTCGTCGAGTTCCCGGTAGGTCAGCGAGGCATCCCCGTCGGTGACCGCCACCGCATCCGGGACACGGGCCACCTGCGCGGCGAACAACTCCGGTACCGACACCGCGACCGGCCCGGGCCGGGTCAGCAGCGCGCGGTTGCCCACCTCGTCCAGCCGGGCGCGCTCGGCTTCGTCGAGCACATCGATCGACGACAGCCGTCGCCGCGGGTCTGTGGTCATGGCCGCCAGCACCCGCCTGAACCGCTCGAGCAGAGTCTCGATGGTGGCCGCGTCGAAGACGTCGGTGCGGAATTCGACTCCCCCCCAGATGCCGGCGGGCTCCCCGGCCTCGTTCCAGCGTTCGGCCAGCGAGAACGACAGATCCATGCGGGCGGTCGAGGTGTCCAACGGCAGCGGGGTGACCTGCAGGTCACCCAGCGCCAAGCCGACAGCGGGTTCATCGGAGCCGGTGGCCTGCCAGTTCTGCCAGCCCAGCATCACCTGCACAAGCGGGTGATGGGTCAGACTCCGCGTCGGGTTGAGCCGATCCACCAGCACCTCGAAGGGCACGTCCTGATGTTCGTAGGCGGCCAGGCTGCGTCCTCGCACCTGGGCCAGCAAATCGGCGACGCTGGGGTCACCGGCCAGGTCGACGCGCAGCACCAAGGTGTTGACGAAAAAGCCCACCAGCTCGTCCAGCGCCGCGTCGCCGCGCCCGGCGATCGGGAATCCCACCGCCACCTCGCTGCTGGCGCTGATCTTCGACAGCAGCAGCGCCAGGGCGGCCTGCATCACCATGAAGGTGGTCGCGTTGTGCTCGCGGGCCACCCGGGCGACCTGCTGTTGCAGCTCGGCCGGCCAGTCGATCAGGACGCTGGCGCCGCGGTAGTCGGCGACGGGCGGGTAGGGCCGATCGGTGGGCAGCTGCAGGTGCTCGGGCATGCCGGCCAGGGCTTGCTCCCAGTAGGCCAGCTGCTCGGCGATGCGGCTGTCCTCGTCGCCGAGGTCGCCCAGCTGCGCGCGCTGCCAGAGCGTGTAGTCGACGTACTGGACGGCCAGCGGCTCCCAGTCGGGGGGCTTCCCCGCGGATCGGCTCGCGTAGGCCGCCCCGAGGTCGTTGACCAGCGGGGTGATCGAGGACCCGTCGGCGGCGATGTGGTGCACCACGGACACCAGCACGTGCTGGTCGTCGGCGACTCGGAAAAGCCTTGCCCGCAAGGGGATCTCGGTTGCCAGGTCGAACGGGTGACTCGCTACGGTGTCGATCGCCTCGGCCAGTTGGCTTTCCGGCCATCCGGTGGCATCCACGACGGTCCAGCCGAAGTCGGCCCGCTCGGCGGGCACCACCAGCT
>NZ_JBYCLC010000050.1:0-9980 GCF_057473685.1 Mycobacterium sp. TH-M116
AACAGTATCCGGGAGTCACGATTGCGGTCGCGGCGCTCGACGTCAACGACCACGAGCAGGTGCCCAAGGTCTTCGGCGAGCTTTCTGACGAGCTTGGCGGCATCGACCGCGTCGTCGTCAATGCCGGCATCGGTAGGGGCGCCCGGCTGGGTTCCGGCAAGGTGTGGGCCAACAAGGCGACGCTGGAGACCAATCTGGTTGCCGCCCTGGTGCAGATCGAAACGGCGCTGGAGATGTTCGCCAAGAGCGGATCGGGCCACCTGGTGCTGATCTCCTCGGTCCTGGGCGCCAGGGGCGTGCCGGGGGTCAAGGCCTCCTACGCCGCGAGCAAAGCCGGCATGCGCTCGCTGGGTGAATCCCTGCGCGCCGAATACGGCCGCGGGCCCATCAGGGTGTCGGTGATCGAGCCCGGCTACATCGAGTCGGAGATGACGGCCAAGTCCAACAGCACACTGTTCATGGTGGACAACGCGACCGGCGTCAAGGCGCTGGTCGACGCGATCGAGCGCGAACCCGGACGGGCGGCGGTGCCGTGGTGGCCGTGGGCGCCGCTGGTGCAGCTGATGCGGGTGCTGCCGGCCCCGCTGACCAAGTTCTTCGCCTGAGCCCTGCCGGCGGCCGCCGCTTCGGGTCAGTGCGGAACCGGCGTGTAATGCGTTGCATCGGTGGTGAATTCGGGCTTACCATAGGTCACGAGCCGGAGCTTGAGCAGCCCGATGACGTACGCATCGGTGATGTCGCGCAGCACGGGGATGCGGCTGGCGTGGCTCACTGCGGTGAAGCGTCCGATGATGAACGGTGCGGTGAGCGCGATACGCAGGAGATCCGTCGCCTCGAGTGAGACGCCCATGGCCTCGGCGATCTCGCGATCGCCATTGCAGAAGGTGCGGACGAACGTGAGCTTGCTGAAGCTCTTCTCGACCGCGTCGGCGCACCGGTCGAACAGGGTGGTGTCGGGGCGCAGGTAGGCCGCCATCGTGCCGCGGACGAGCTCTTGGCAGATGGTGTCGAATCCGTGGCGCAGCAGCGCCGAACGCGCGTGCATGACGTGGACGATGTCGGCGGGTTCTGCGGGCAGTAGTTCCTGGGGCAGGCCGAGCAAAAAGCAGCGGTACCTTGCGAATTCGACGACGGCGCGTTCGGCGGCGGTGAACGCGGTGCGGCCCTCCCGGCGCGCCTTGCGGGCCAACAGGTACTGGCCGATCATGCCGGCGGGCATCTGGTCGACCTGCGGAACGGGCATCCCGTAGACCGCGGCATCCCATTTGTCCGACTTCTTCAGGGCGTTGTAGCGGACCATCGAGTGCATCAACCGGACCATGGCGGCCGCCTCGAACCCGGGGCCGTGACGATCCAGCGCGCCGGGGAGCGTGGTGACGGCGAAGAAACTGGCCGTCTCGTTGACCCGCCGCGCGGCCCGCTTGCCCGAGAGCGCCCCGGTCAGGGCCATCGGCAGAGCGGCGTAGGTGTTGGTGAAGGTCGCGACGAAGGCACCCCGGGTGATGAAGGGCGCCAGCAGGGCGGCCGGGATCCGCTCCTGGCGGGCGCCCTCACGGACCAGGTCGAAGTCGATCCACTCCGGGGTGGCCTCCATGGCGGCGATGAACGCCGCGAGTTCGGGGGGCGCCTCGGGCACGGCTTCGATGCCCTCGCGGCAGGCCGTCTTGAGCATGTCGATCAGGTGCGTGACGCTGTGCGTCGCCATCAGCGCGGCGTAGGGATCGGCCACGACGTCGCCGAGCAGTGTTGCCGTGCTCATCAACTCGACGACGCGGTCGTCGGCGAGGATCTCCGCGCGCTCGGCGATCCAGGCGGGCAGGGCCGACTCCGCCTCGGGCTCGGTGGCCAGGCGGTCGGGCCGCCGGTCGAAGTCGAAGTCGCCGTACAGATCGGGCTGCAGATCGCGCTGGCTTCGGACCCGCTGGGCGAGTTCGGGGTAGTAAGCGACGCTGGGCATGGCAGGCGACCTCCGGCTGACGAACGCGTGGTGAGTAATACTCACAACTTGTTAGTTATGCTGTCAAGGGTGACCACCGTGGACGCCCCGAAGCGCCGGATGACCGCGCAGGGGCGGCGCGAGCAGATTCTCGACGTCACGCACGCGATCGTCGATGCCGAAGGGTTCCACGCGGCGACGCCGAATCGCATCGCCGACGCGGCCGGCATCAACCGGTCGTTGATCTATCAGAGGTTCGGGGATCTGGCGGGGCTGTTCGTCGAACTGATCGAGCGGGAGGCGGCGCGGGCCGGCGAGCAGTTCGCCGAGGCGGTCTCCGGGCTCGACGACGCCGCGGAGAACCAGTCGCTCGTGCTCGCGTTCGACGGCGTGCTGGCCGCCGTCGACGCCCACCCGGCGACGTGGCGGCTGTTCCTGTTCCCGCCGCAGGGTGCTCCGCCGCAGCTCTATGAACGCCTGGCCCAGGCGGAGGCCGTGGTGATCGAGTTCTTCGTGCGTGAACTGCTGCGGATACACCCCCGCCTGGATGAGCCCGAATACACCGCCCGGATCCTGCACGCCGCCGGGCGCGAGCTGCTGCGGCTGCACCTCGAAGACCCTCAGGCCGCGACTGCCGAGCGCCTGCGGGCCTTCGTGCGGCGTCCCGGCGCGAGAGCTCAGCCGGCGCGCCCTCGTTCGCGGCGGTAGCGACGAACGAGCGCGTCGGTCGAGCTGTCCGACTGCCGCTCGGGGGCCGCGTCGGCGGTGAGCACCGGCAGCAACGCCTTGGCCTGCGTCTTGCCCAGCTCCACACCCCACTGGTCGAACGAATCGATGCCCCAGACGACACCCTCGGTGAACACCTGATGCTCGTAGAGGGCGATCAGCTGGCCCAGCACCGACGGGGTCAGCCGGTCGGCCAGGATCGAGGTGGACGGCCGGTTGCCGGGCATCACCTTGTGCGGCACGACGTCTTCGGGCGTTCCCTCGGCGGCGATCTCCTCGGCCGTCTTGCCGAACGCCAGCACCTGGGTCTGGGCGAAGAAGTTGCTCATCAACAGGTCGTGCATGCTGCCGTCGCCCTCGGCGGTGGGCAGGTCGTCGAGGGGCTGGCTGAAGCCGATGAAATCGGCCGGCACCAACCGGGTGCCCTGGTGCAGCAACTGGTAGAACGCGTGCTGGCCGTTGGTTCCCGGTTCGCCCCAGAAGATTTCGCCGGTGTCGGTGGTGACGGGCGTGCCGTCGGCGCGCGTCGACTTGCCGTTGGACTCCATGGTCAGCTGCTGCAAGTAGGCCGCGAAACGGGACAGGTCATTGGAATAGGGCAGCACGGCGCGTGATTGGGCGCCCATGAAATCGGAATACCACAGGCCGAGGAGGCCCAGCAGGGCGGGCGCGTTGGACTCCAGTGGCGCCGTCCGGAAATGCTCGTCGACGATGTGGAATCCGGACAGGAAGTCGGCGAAGGCTGCACGGCCGATGGCGGCCATCACCGACAGCCCGATCGCCGAGTCGACCGAGTAACGCCCGCCGACCCAATCCCAGAACCCGAACATGTTGGCGGTGTCGATGCCGAAGTCGTCGACCAGTCGTTTGTTGGTGGACACCGCCACGAAATGCTTGGACACCGCGGCGTCGCCGAGTGCGTCGGTGAGCCAGCGGCGCGCGGCCGTTGCGTTGGTCAGCGTCTCCAGGGTGGAGAATGTCTTCGAGGCGACGATGAACAGCGTGGTGGCGGGGTCCAAATCGGCCAGGGTCGCGGTCAGGTCGGCGGGGTCGACGTTGGAGACGAAGCGCGCCGTGATGCCGGCGTCGACGTAATGGCGCAGCGCGTCGTACACCATCACCGGTCCCAGATCCGATCCGCCGATGCCGATGTTGACCACGGTGCCGATGCGTTTCCCGGTGGCCCCGGTCCATTCCCCGCTGCGCAGGCGGTCGGTGAAGTCCCCCATGGCATCGAGGACGGCGTGCACGTCGGCGACCACGTTCTGGCCGTCGACCACCAGTTCGGCGTTGCGGGGGAGCCGCAGGGCGGTGTGCAGCACCGCGCGGTCCTCGGAGGTGTTGATGTGCCGGCCGGCGAACATCTGGTCGCGGCGCTCCTCGAGGTGGGCGGCGCGGGCCAGGTCGACGAGCAACCGCAGCGTCTCGCGGGTGACACGATGTTTGCTGTAGTCGATGTAGAGGTCGCCGACCGTGACGGTGAGTTCGCGTCCACGGTCGGGGTCGTCGTCGAAGAGCCGGCGCAGGTGGGTGTCGCCGATGTGGTCGTAGTGCCTGCGCAGGGCGTCCCACGCTCTGGTGGCGGTGATGTCGGGGAGGGTGGGCACGAAGGTCATGTTCCGACCCTAATGCGGCCCGACGGGAGGCAGCCACCTCTGGCGACGCCGGGCGCCGGCGCGCGGCGGCCGGCGCAATCCGCTGCCGCACCGCGGAAATTCGCGGTTACGAGTGACCGAGCCGGCCTCTGCCCAGGCGTAGCAGCAGTATCGCCAGGTCCTTACCGTCGGGACCCAGTTCGCTGTAGCGTTCGATGACCTTCATCTCGCGGCTGTGCACGAGCCGGGTGCCGCCGGAGGCCATGCGGGCCCTGCCGATCGCTTGGGACACTTCCGCGCGCCGCTTGACCGCGGCGAGGATCTCGGCGTCGAGCCGGTCGATCTCCGCGCGCAACTCCTCGATGTCGGCCGCCGGTTGGCTGACGGCCATCTCGGTGTTCATCTCTTGGATCTCCGCGTTCTCGTGATGTGGGGGTTCTGGTCTCATCCGGTATCGGGCCTCACAAAAGAGACGAGCCCCGAATCGCCGAAGCGGACCACGGGGCTCTGCGAAGGCAGCTACACCATGGGCACCGCTGGCCGGTACCCAGAGAAAAATCGGCTTACCCAGTCCTGGTCGGGGGTACGCCGACGATGCTGCGCGTGGAGCACGAATCGAGTGTGCCACCTGGGGCCGCGCCCAGCAAAATCCTTCACCAGCCGCGGCGACGCGACGTGGCCGGCCACGTTCTCCGCCGTGCACCGTCGGGGCGCGTCCCGACTTGGCCCCGCGCCGTCGGTGCGCGGCGGTAAGTTTGGACCGTCATGACTGTGCACGTAACCGATGCCAAGCCCACCCCTGCAGCCGACCATCTGCTCGACGGCCTCAACCCGCAGCAGCGCCAGGCGGTGGTACACGAGGGTTCGCCGCTGCTGATCGTCGCGGGTGCCGGCTCGGGCAAGACAGCGGTGTTGACCCGGCGCATCGCCTACCTGATCGGCGCGCGCGGCGCCGGGGTCGGTCAGATCCTGGCGATCACGTTCACCAACAAGGCCGCCGCCGAGATGCGCGAACGGGTGGTCCAGCTGGTCGGAGCCCGGACTGGGCCCTCGATGTGGGTGTCCACCTTCCACTCCACCTGCGTGCGCATCCTGCGCAACCAGGCGTCGTCGATCCCCGGGCTCAACTCCAACTTCTCGATCTACGACGCCGACGACTCACGCCGCCTGCTGCAGATGATCGGCCGCGACATGGGGCTCGACATCAAGCGCCATTCGCCGCGCCTGCTGGCCAACGCCATCTCCAACCTGAAGAACGAGCTGATCGATCCCGCGCAGGCCGCGGACAACCTCGCGCAACTGTCGGACCCCTCCGACGGCCTGGCGCATACCGTCGCCTCGGTGTACGCCGAATACCAGCGACGGTTGCGGGCGGCCAACGCGCTGGACTTCGACGACCTGATCGGCGAAACCGTGGCGGTGCTGCAGGCCTTCCCCGACATCGCCGCGCACTACCGGCGCCGGTTCCGCCACGTGTTGGTCGACGAGTACCAGGACACCAACCACGCCCAGTACGTGCTGGTGCGGGAGCTGGTCGGCCGCGACGGCGCGGACGCACCCGACGGCCTGGCGCCGGCGGAGTTGTGCGTGGTCGGCGATGCCGATCAGTCGATCTACGCGTTCCGCGGGGCCACCATCCGCAACATCGAGGACTTCGAACGCGACTATCCCGATGCCACGACGATTCTGCTGGAACAAAATTACCGCTCGACGCAGAACATTCTGTCGGCGGCCAACTCGGTGATCGCGCGCAACTCCGGACGGCGCGAGAAGCGGCTGTGGACCGACGCCGGCGCCGGGGAGCTGATCGTCGGCTACGTCGCCGACAACGAGCACGACGAGGCCAGGTTCGTGGCCGAGGAGATCGACGCCCTGGTCGATCGCGGCGAGTTCACCTACAACGACACGGCCGTTTTCTACCGCACCAACAACTCGTCGCGGTCGCTGGAAGAGGTGTTCATCCGCGCCGGGATTCCTTACAAAGTCGTTGGGGGAGTAAGGTTTTACGAGCGCAAGGAAATCCGCGACATCGTCGCCTACCTGCGGGTGCTGGACAACCCCGGCGATGCGGTCAGCATGCGGCGCATCCTGAACACGCCGCGGCGGGGGATCGGCGACCGGGCCGAGGCCTGCGTGGCGGTATACGCCGAGAACACCGGTGCGAGCTTCGCCGACGCGCTCGTCGCGGCCGCCGAGGGCAAGGTGCCGATGCTCAACAGCCGCGCCGAGAAGGCGATCGCCGGTTTCGTCGAGATGCTCGACGCTCTGCGCGGCCGACTTGATGACGACCTCGGCAACCTGGTCGAGTCGGTGCTCGAGCGCACCGGATACCGCCGGGAGCTGGAGTCTTCGAGTGATCCGCAGGAGCTGGCCCGGCTGGACAATCTCAACGAACTCGTCAGCGTCGCGCACGAATTCAGCACCGACCAGGCGAACGCGGTGGCGCTCGACGAGTCGGCGCGAAACCAGGCCGACGAAGACCTGCCGGACGCCGGTGTGCTGGCGTCGTTCCTGGAGAGGGTGTCGCTGGTGGCCGACACCGACGAGATCCCCGAGCACGGCGCCGGTGTGGTCACCCTGATGACGCTGCACACCGCGAAGGGTCTGGAGTTTCCGGTCGTGTTCGTGACCGGATGGGAGGACGGCATGTTCCCGCACATGCGGGCCCTCGACGACCCGGGCGAGCTCTCCGAGGAGCGACGATTGGCCTATGTCGGCATCACGCGGGCCCGCCAGCGCCTGTATGTGAGCAGAGCCGTCGTACGGTCGTCCTGGGGACAGCCGATGCTGAACCCGGAGTCGCGGTTCCTGCAGGAGATCCCGCAGGAGCTCATCGACTGGCGGCCCACGGCGCGCGCCCCGTCGTTCAGCGCACCGGTGAGCGGCGCCGGCCGGTTCGGTACGCCGCGGGCCGCGCCGACGCGCTCAGGGGCGGGCAAGCGTCCGCTGCTGGTGCTGCAGCCCGGCGACCGGGTCACCCACGACAAGTACGGGCTGGGCCGCGTCGAGGAGGTCTCCGGCGCCGGCGAATCGGCGATGTCGCTGATCGACTTCGGCAGCTCCGGCCGGGTGAAGCTGATGCACAACCACGCCCCGCTCAGCAAGCTGTAGAACCCGCTCCGGGAACCGGCGGCTATTCCTGCAGCCAACGCTTGGTGTGCGGATGCATGACCAGCACCACGCTGGCGACCGGCAGTAGGGGGAGGGCATGCACGATCCAGGCGACGCGCGCGCCTGCGATGAACACCCCGCCGTAGGTGAGCACCGCGACGACCGCGCCGGCCACGATCAGGTATCGCCCGAGGGGGCGGTGCTGCAGCAGCATGATCACGCCGGTGACGGTGGCCACGGCAAAGACCAGCGCGAGAAATGCGATGGCGATGCAGAACAGGCGGTCGGTTCTCCACCAGCCGGCGATCAGTTCCGTGGCCACGACCGCGGTGGCCCACCCGCTGACGATGCTGACCGCGCACCCGGCGACGGCAGTCCGGTCACTCGCTGCATCGTCCGGCGCACCGGCAAAACCCTCCCGACTCCCCGCGCGGGGCCCGCCCTGATACGCCGGGGGTGGCGCGGGGGCGAACTGGCCGGTGGTCGGTCCCGGTGCCCGGGGTATCGGACCGGTGGGCGCACGCCGGATGATCCGCGACGCGGAGCCGGGCGACGCTGCCGCGGGCTCGGCTGGGCGCTGACGAGTGGGGTCGTTCGGTGAGCTCACCAGATCAACCGGTGTAATTGCCCAGTTTCAGGCCGCGCTTGGCCAGCCACGGCAGCGGGTCGATTCGTCGGCTGCCGCCCTGGAGCACCTCGAAATGCAGATGCGGTCCGGTCGAATTGCCCCGGTTGCCCATGGTGGCGATCTGGTCGCCGGCCATCACCCGCTGGCCGGCACTGACCAGCGTCGAATTGATGTGACCGTAGAGCGTGATCGTGCCGTCGGCATGGCGCAGTTTGACCAGCGCGCCATAACCTGCGGCCGGCCCCGCCTCGACGACGACGCCGTCGGAGACGGCGAGGATGGGCGTTCCGATCGAGTTGGCGATGTCGATTCCGGCGTGCAGTACTCCCCAGCGATAACCGAAGCCGGAGGTGAACATGCCCCTCGTCGGCATGACGTAGAGCGGCTGCTGCAACCGCGCCTCGCGCTGGGCGCGGGCGTTGGCGAAGGCAACGCCTTTGGCGAGTTCTTCGTTGTGGACCCCGACGTCTGCCGCGGGCTGAACGGCGATCACCTGAGCTCCCCGGCTTGCGCCGACGCCTGCCCCGCCGGTGAGTGACGATGCGTGCGCGGTCAGCACTGCCGTGGTCCTGGGGGTGTCCGCCTGGCTGGTCGCGGTGTGTGCCGCCGCGGCCGCCGCGCCGGCGGCCATCGCCGAGATGAGCAGCCGGCTCCGGGCCGCGCTGGTGGGTTGCACGCGGTGCTGGCCGCCGCGGCGCGCCATAGGTATCACCTGGGCCACCGGAATCGCCTGGGTCACCGGAATCACCTCGGTGGCATCGGGATCGCCGGGGTGCGCGCCCCCCCTGATCTCGGTGCCCGGCTCGATGTGCACCCGGACGTCGAGCCGGCGCGGGACGGACAGCCGCAGCGGGCTCATGTCGTCGCTGGCGTCGAGATCGTCGAGTTCGGGCGCCCGCAGGACGCTCGCTCCGTTGTCGAAGACGGAGTCATTGCTGAAATCCAGTTCGGCGAGTTCTCCGACGTCGTCGGCGACATCGAGGGCCTCGAAGTCGAAGCCGTCGAGTGGCAGGATTTCGGTCACGTCGTGACGATGCCGGTCCATCCTGCGGCGCGAATCACCTGACCCCGTTGCGGCGGGTGAACGAGCTAAACGGTGCTGGGATAAACGGTGCTGGGATAAACGGTGCTGGGACAAGTTGGAATGTCCTCGTATCGTGACCATAACGTTATCTGGACCCTAGGACGCTATCCGTTGACCGGAGCCACTGGCAACCTCGCGACACCATCCGACTGATTTTGTGATCTGACTCACCATCGGGGCGTCAGCTGAAAAGGCCGTGACCTGCGCCACATGGGTGGACGCGGCGTCGGGTCCCGTCCGGGGTGTGGATACAGTGCCACCGTGCGCGTTGCCGATTCGGGTACCGCCGACGGATAGGCCGAGCAGCAAGCCGAGCGAAGACAGTGAGCCCATGGACCTTTTCGAGTATCAAGCCAAAGAACTTTTCGCCAAACACAACGTACCGAGCACGCCGGGTCGGGTGACCGACACCGCCGAGGGTGCCAAGACTATCGCGACCGAAATCGGTCACCCGGTGATGGTCAAAGCTCAGGTGAAGGTGGGTGGCCGCGGGAAGGCCGGCGGTGTGAAGTACGCCGCGACCCCCAACGATGCCTACGAACACGCCACGAACATTCTCGGCATGGACATCAAGGGCCACATCGTCAAGAAACTGCTGGTTGCCGAGGCCAGCGACATCGCAGAGGAGTACTACATCTCCTTCCTGCTGGACCGGGCCAACCGCACGTATCTGGCGATGTGCTCCGTCGAGGGCGGTGTGGAAATCGAAGAGGTGGCCGCCACCAAGCCCGAGCGGCTGGCCAAGGTTCCCGTCGACGCGGTCAAGGGGGTCGACCTCGCGTTCGCGCGTTCCATCGCCGAGCAGGGTCACCTGCCGGCCGAGGTGCTCGACGCCGCCGCGGTCACGATTTCCAAGCTGTGGGAGGTCTTCGTCGCCGAGGACGCCACTCTGGTGGAGGT
>NZ_JBYCLC010000051.1:0-2452 GCF_057473685.1 Mycobacterium sp. TH-M116
TCGGGCTTGCCGATCCCGTCGAATGGATCGCGTTGGATCTCTGCGATCAGGCGGGTGATCCGCCGGGCGGTCTTGCGGTCCGAGGCCAGCCAGAAGAAGAAGAAGTCCTGCCAGGCATCGGGGTCGAAGTGGATGCTCCTCACTCCTGGCCGCCGGCCATCTCTCGCAGCTCGTCGACGGATTTGGCGACGGCGGACTGCCCGGCTTTGTCGGGCTGGGTACGGCGGGAAATCTGACCAGCGACGCTCATCTGGGCGCTTTGGCGATCGAACACTGCGCCGAGCTGTGCTCCACCGATGTCGACTTCAGTCGGTTCTCAGGCGTGCGATGGATCGATCCGCTGCAGAGGTAAAATAACGCCCGCCGGATGGTAAACAGCCGGATTACTACGCAGCCCAAAGGGACTCGCATCGGTTGCCGCGGCCACGATCGCCTGTTTCTCGTCGGCGTGCACCGATGCGAGGCTTCGGTGTCGACTCTTCGCATCGAGCGGGGGGTATCCGCTACAGTTCGATAATGCCGCCAACTACCGGCACACTCGTTGGATACGCCCGCTGCTCGACGGACTCGCAGGACCTTACCGCGCAACGGCAACAACTTCGCGAACTCGGCGTCGCTGAGGACCGGATCCACCTCGACCACGGACTCACCGGCACGAACCGAGCACGGCCAGGCTTGGATCAGGCTCTCGCCGCAGTGCGCAAAGGTGACACCCTGGTGGCGCCGAAGCTGGACCGGCTCGCCCGCTCCGTCCCCGATGCCCGCGCCATCGGCGACGATCTCGCCAAGCGCGGCATCACGTTGTCGCTCGGCGGGCAGCTGTATGACCCGGTCGACCCGCTGGGCAAGACGTTCTTCAACATCCTGGCCACCTTCGCCGAATTCGAGGCCGACCTGCTCCGGCTCCGCACCCGCGAAGGCATGGCCGTAGCACGTGCCAAGGGCCGGCTCAAGGGCCGCCAACCCAAACTATCGACCACGCAACAGGCCGAGCTGCGACGTATGCACGACACCGGCAACTACACCATCACCGACCTCGCCGAGTTGTTCGCCATCTCCCGGCCAACTGTCTACCGAACCGTCCAGCACGGCAAAGACGAGGAGAGTGTCAGGTGACCGCGGAATCAGCGTTTGGCCGAGACCCCGACGACCCCACACAAATCCTGGCCCTATTACCGGACCGCTGGCACCAACAATTCCTCGCTGAATACCGGGCCGGACTCGACGCTGCCCGCGAAGTCGGGCAGTGGCACCTGCTGCGAGCCCTGCTGCACCGCTGGCGGCTCCGCGCCACCGCCTACTGCGACCCCGGTTTCGAGGCCGCCGCACAGACCGCCCGCGACCCTCGCCCCGAAGACCTCGTTCCGCTACCCGGGTGGGACGACAAACAGTGAGCTACCGGCCGATGCTCATCGGACGCGCACAGAACCAGTTCGCCGACCTCATCGACCACCCCAACGCCTACGACACGCTCATGGAACGGATCATCCGGCTAGTCGACGCTCCGTGGGATGCCTGGCCCGTCTACCCCGACGACCAGCCGGACTACCGGGAAACCCAGTTCGGCGAAAACGGACTCCTGTCCTTCCGGGTCGATGACGACGCCGAACTCCTGATCATCTTCAACATCCTCTGGACCGGATAACCCCCACCCATCACGAGCGCCCAAGCGTCGGGGCGCGCCGCGCGCAACGCGTATCCACTTTGCACTTCCGGTCGGCTTCGGGAGTTCAGGGCATTGGAAACAGCCGCCGCCTGGCGTCGCTCGCGCTGATGCTCAGGCCCATCTCCGTTCGCCGTTGCCGTATTCGACGTTCGTGACTTCAGTGGCGGCCGCACGTTGAGCCCGTCCACTCTTTGGCGATTTCGTCGCGGCTGTGGCAGATCTGGACGCGGCGGTAACCATGGGTCGGCGCGAGGCGCGAGATCGACTCGGGACCTGGTTATGACCGTGGAGTACAACTCGTCTCTGGTGCCCACGCGATGTTTTCCCGCGGCATGAACCCACACGCTCCACATTGCTTGGCGTACAGCAGGTCTCGTGAGATCCGATGTGTACGGATGCTGGCGTTGCGGTGCCGGCATCCGAATCAGTCGGGTAAGGCCTCAGTGTCAGGGATGACTGCTGCGAACAGGTCCGCCATTCCAGCAAGGCTGGCCGCCTGCATGTCGGCGGCAGGCACCGCTTTGTTGGACCACGGCAGCGAGCGGGTGGCGGTTGCTCCGGCAATGACTGTTGGGGCGTAGCCGAGATTGAATGCTCCGCGCGCCGTGGAATTGACGCACATGTGGGTCATGAACCCGACCAACACCACATTTTTTCTCCCAGCGCTTTGAGCCGCGCATCAAGGCCGGTCTCGACGAACGAGTTCGGGTAGCGCTTGATCACCGTGGGCTCGCCGGGGCGGGGAGCGACCCGGTCGACGATCGCCCCACTTTCGCCTTCGATGTC
>NZ_JBYCLC010000052.1:0-34776 GCF_057473685.1 Mycobacterium sp. TH-M116
TTGGCCGCATGGGTAGGCCCGCCCCGGGCATGGGGAATGGTGTGGTCGATGTCGCAGTCGAGGGCGGGGCGGTCATAGCCGGGCCGGCGGCACGTCAGGTCGCGGCAGCGCACGAAGTCTGCCAGCGCCTTGGACGGGGTGTAGCCGGGTTCGGGTGGGCTATCCCCGGGATGGACCAGCGGCACCTGTGTGGCGGTGCCGGCCAGCTCGGACACCAGTTCCGGGCCGATCAGCCCGTCGGCGCGCACCAGTGATCCCGGCGTGTCGCCCCCGCCCAGGGTGGCCTGCTCGGCGATCACGTGGATCAACACCGGCGCGGTCTTGGGCCGCTGACCGCCCGCGGGGCAGTCGGGGCGCCCACAGAGACATCCCAGCCGCTCGGCCCCACCCGCCAGGGCGCCCAGGGCATCGGCGCGGCGCTGATCCTGGGTGCGCGGGTCATTCGCGCAGACGGTGGCCGCGATCGCGGCCAGCCTCTTGTCCAGGGCGTGGGCGTGCGGGATCAACACGGTGCCGCGCAGCTCGGCCAGCCCGCCGACACGCTCATCGAGCCATACCCCGCGCTCGGATTGCTCCTCGCGGCGCCGGCGCACCGCATCGGCATCAGCCCGGGCCACGACCTTGTCGACAGCCCCGGCCAACCGGGACCAGGTCAGCGAGGGCCAGCGCGCCACGGCCAGCGCCAACTCGGCATCCACGGCGGCCAGCACATCGGGATCGGTGATCAGATCGGTGCGGTACACGATCGTCGCGAAAAACCGGAAATCGATGTCCCCGGCGGCGAACACCGCCCCCACCTCGGGGAGGCGTTCGCGCATCGCGCGCGTAGTGCACCCGGCTGCCCGCCAAACCCTGGCTGATCCGCAACGCGGCGGCCACCTCGGCGGCCACCGCCGCCATCGTGTCGATGGCCCAGTCCTCGTCCTCGGCACAGCGTGAAAGCCGGTAGGCGAACAACTCCCCGACCGCCACCAACTGCGCGGCTGCCGCCCGATTCTCCGCCCGGGTGGCCGCACAAATCCGCCCCACCAACCCCGCCGACTCGGCCGTCACCGAGGGATGACACCGCTCGAAATGCTCATCCAGCGCGGCGATCGAGTCCGGAGGAGGCCGCATCCCCGAACCATCTTCGAACATGAGTTCGACAATAGTGGAAGGCTCTGACAGAACGGGCCCGCCGTCCCGGCGTCAGCGCCCTAGCTGCGAAACCACCTCGTCGACAACCGAATCGACCGGCACCGGCACCTGCTCGCCGGTCGAAAGGTCCTTCATCCCGACCGTGCCGGCCTCGAGGTCGCGGTCCCCGGCCACGAGGGCGAAACGGGCGCCCGAGCGGTCGGCGGCGCGCATGGCCCCCTTGAGGCCCCGGTCGCCGTAGGCCAGGTCGACGCGCACACCGGCCCCACGCAGCCGCGCGGCCAGCACCGCCAGCCGCAACTTGGCGGCCTCGCTCAACGGCACGGCGAACACGTCGCAGCGCGTCGTGTCCCCCGCGCTCTTACCCTCGGCCCGCAGCGCCAGCAGCGTGCGATCCACACCCAGCCCGAAACCGATGCCGGACAGGTCCTGGCCGCCGAGCCGGCGCATCAGGCCGTCGTAGCGGCCGCCGCCGCCGATGCCGGACTGCGCGCCCAGGCCGTCGTGCACGAACTCGAACGTGGTCTTGGTGTAGTAGTCCAAGCCGCGCACCATGCGCGGGTTGATCGCGTACGGCACGCCCAAGGCGTCCAGGTGGGCCAGCACGGTGTCGAAGTGCGCCTTGGCGACGTCGGACAGATGGTCGAGCAGCACCGGCGCACCGGCCGTCATCGCCCGCACCTGCGGCCGTTTGTCGTCGAGCACGCGCAGCGGGTTGATCTCGGCGCGCCTGCGGGTGTCCTCGTCGAGGTCGAGCCCGAACAGGAACTCCTGCAACAACTCCCGGTACTGCGGGCGGCAGGTCTCATCGCCCAGGGAGGTGATCTCCAGCCGGAACCCGTCCAGGCCCAGCGCGCGGAAGCCGGCGTCGGCGACGGCGATCACCTCGGCGTCCAGCGCCGGGTCGTCGACGCCGATCGCCTCCACGCCGACCTGCTGCAGCTGCCGGTAGCGCCCGGCCTGCGGACGCTCGTAGCGGAAGAACGGGCCGGCGTAACACAGCTTGACCGGCAGTGCGCCGCGGTCCAGACCGTGCTCGATCACCGCGCGCATCACCCCGGCGGTCCCCTCGGGCCGCAGCGTGACCGAGCGGTCGCCGCGGTCGCCGAAGGTGTACATCTCCTTGGACACCACGTCGGTGGACTCCCCGACGCCGCGCGCGAACAGCGCCGTGTCCTCGAAGATGGGCAGCTCGATGGCGCCGTAACCGGCCCGACGGGCGGCGCCGAGCAAACCGTCACGCACGGCCACGAACTGCGCCGAATCCGGCGGGACATAGTCCGGCACCCCCTTGGGGGCGGAGAACGCCGTAAATTCCGTCACGGGCTCAGGCCCTCGAGGAAGGGATTGTGCCGGCGCTCGGCGCCGATGGTGGTGGCGTTGCCGTGGCCGGGCAGCACCACGGTCTTGTCGTCGAGCACCAGCAGCTTACCGGCGATGGAGGTCAGCAGGTCGCGGCCGCTGCCGCCGTGCAGGTCGGTGCGGCCCACGGAGCGCTCGAACAGGGTGTCGCCGGTGAACACCACGTCGGCGTCGGCGGCACCCGCCTGAAGGACCCGGAAGACGACCGAGCCGCGGGTGTGCCCTGGGGTGTGATCCACGTTGACGCTGACACCGCCCAGGTCGAGCTTGTCGCCGTCGCGATCCAGCTCCACCACCTGCCTGGGCTCGCGGAAGAACGCCCCCGCGACCACCTGCGCCAGCCGCGGTCCCAGGCCGTAGATCGGGTCTTTGAGCATGAACCGGTCCTCGGGATGGATGTAGGTGGGGCAGCCGAAGGTGTCGGAAACCTTCTGCGCCGACCACATGTGGTCGATGTGCCCGTGGGTGAGCAGCACCGCGGACGGCGTCAGCCGATGCTCGTCGAGGATGCGGCGCAGCGGGCTCATGGCACGCTGCCCCGGATCCACCACGACGGCATCGCTTCCGGGCCGCTCGGCCAGGACGTAGCAGTTGCACTGCAACATCCCGGCAGGAAATCCGGTGATCAACACGGTTCCCAGTTTCCCATGGGGCCGCGTGTCACCGGTCGCGGCGCCCACATTAGCCTGAGTTTTCGTGCCGACCAATGAACAGCGACGCGCCACAGCCAAACGCAAAT
This sequence comes from Mycobacterium sp. TH-M116, assembly GCF_057473685.1. Classification (NCBI taxonomy): domain Bacteria; kingdom Bacillati; phylum Actinomycetota; class Actinomycetes; order Mycobacteriales; family Mycobacteriaceae; genus Mycobacterium; species Mycobacterium sp. TH-M116. The sequence goes on from NZ_JBYCLC010000052.1 coordinate 3,239, forward strand.
TGGAGCGGCAGCTCGCGCGCCGCGCGAAACAGGCCCGAATGCGCCGGATCTTGGTGATCGCCGCCGGCGCGGTCGTTTCGGTCGCCGTGATCACCGCGTTGGCGCTGGCAGTCGTCAACAACCGTCACGAACACGACAGCGGGGGCAGCACCGCGGCACCCGCCACGACCACCACCACGGGCAGCCCGGCGCAGACGAGCACAGCCGCGTCCCCGCAAGCCGGGTCGGTTCCGCCGTTGCCGCCGTTCACGCCGTCGGCCAACCTGGGCGCCGACTGCCAGTACCCGGCGACCGGAGAGCCGGCCGCCAAGGATGTCAAGCCGCCACGCACCGGCAAAGTGCCCACGGAACCCGCGCAAGTGAGCGCGAGCATGATGACCAACCAGGGTCCGGTCGGCCTGATGCTGGCCAACAACGAATCCCCCTGCACCGTCAACAGCTTCGCCAGCCTGGCACAGCAGAAGTACTTCGACGGGACCCAGTGCCACCGGCTGACCACGTCCCCGACGCTGGGCGTCCTGCAGTGCGGCGACCCGACAGCCAAGGGCACCGGCGGCCCCGGTTATCAGTTCGCCAACGAGTACCCGACCGACCAGTACCCGCCCAACGACCCCAAGCTCGACCAGCCGGTGTTGTATCCGCGCGGCACGCTGGCGATGGCCAACGCCGGTCCGGGCACCAACGGCAGCCAGTTCTTCCTGGTCTACAAGGACTCCGAGCTGCCGCCCAAATACACGGTGTTCGGCACGATCCAGGCCGACGGGCTGGCCACCCTCGACAAGATCGCCGACGCCGGCGTCGCCGGTGGCGGTGAGGACGGGCAGCCGGCCAGCGAGGTCACGATCACGTCGCTGTTGCTCGACTGACGCGAGCGCGGCGGTCGTCACCGAGCCTGCGGTCAGCGCGTTTCTTCGGCCGAAACCACCCGCTGTGTGCAGGCTCGGCGCGGTAGCCGCGGGCTCGGCCGTCAGGCCGCGGACGTCACCCGGTAGACGTCGTACACGCCCTCGACGTTGCGCACCACGTTGAGCAGGTGCCCGAGATGCTTGGGATCGCCCATCTCGAAGGTGAACCGGCTGACCGCCACCCGGTCGCCTGACGAGGTGGTCACCGATGCAGACAGGATGTTCACCTTCTCGTCGGCCAGCACGCGGGTGATGTCGGAGAGCAACCGGTGGCGGTCGAGTGCCTCGACCTGAATGGCCACCAGGAAAACCGACGACGCCGACGGCGCCCACCGCACCTCGATGATGCGCTCGGACTGCTGCTGCAACGACGCGGCGTTGGTGCAGTCGGTGCGGTGCACGCTGACGCCGCCGCCGCGGGTGACGAAACCCATGATCGCATCGCCCGGCACCGGCGTGCAGCACTTGGCCAGCTTGGTCAGCACTCCCGGCGCGCCCGGGACCGAGACGCCGACGTCTTCGTTGCTGCGCGGGCGGCGCAGCATGGTCGTCGGCGTGGACCGCTCCGCCAGCTCTTCTTCGGCCTGGTCGATTCCACCGAGTTCGGCCAGCAGCCGTTGCATCGCGTGCTTGGCCGATACGTGTCCCTCGCCGATCGCGGTGTAGAGCGCAGACACGTCGGCGTAGTGCAACTCGCGGGCGACCGCCGCCATGGAGCCGCCGTTGACGAGGCGCTGCAACGGAAGCCCGCCGCGGCGAACCTCACGGGCGATGGCCTCCTTGCCGGCCTCCAAAGCTTCCTCGCGGCGCTCCTTGGCGAACCACTGCCGGATCTTCGCCTTGGCCCGCGGCGACACCACGAACTGCTGCCAGTCGCGCGAGGGCCCGGCGTTGGGCGCCTTGGAGGTGAAAACCTCGACGACTTCGCCGTTTTCGAGCTTGCGCTCCAGCGCCACCAAGCGCCCGTTGACCCGGGCGCCGATGCAGCGGTGACCGACCTCGGTGTGCACGGCGTAGGCGAAGTCCACCGGCGTCGACCCGGTCGGCAGCGTGATGACATCCCCCTTGGGGGTGAAGACGAAGAGCTCCTGCACCGCGAGGTCGTAGCGCAAGGACTCCAGGAACTCACCCGGGTCCGCCGCTTCGCGCTGCCAGTCGAGCAGCTGACGCATCCAGGCCATGTCGTCGATCTCGGCGACGGCATGCGGATGCGGAATGCCGTTGCGGCCCTTGGCTTCCTTGTAACGCCAGTGCGCGGCGATCCCGTATTCGGCGGTGCGGTGCATGTCGCGGGTGCGGATCTGGATTTCGAGCGGCTTGCCCTCCGGCCCGACGACGGTGGTGTGCAACGACTGGTACACACCGTATCTGGGCTGGGCGATGTAGTCCTTGAAGCGCCCGGCCATCGGCTGCCACAGCGAGTGGACCACGCCGACAGCTGCATAGCAGTCCCGGACCTCGTCGCACAGGATGCGGATGCCGACCAGATCGTGGATGTCGTCGAAGTCGCGCCCCTTGACGATCATCTTCTGGTAGATCGACCAGTAGTGCTTGGGGCGGCCCTCCACGGTCGCCTTGATCTTCGAGGCACTGAGCGTGTTGGTGATCTCGGCGCGCACCCGGGCCAGGTAGGTGTCGCGGGATGGCGCACGGCCGGCAACGAGCCGGACGATCTCCTCGTACTTCTTGGGATGCAGGATCGCGAACGACAGATCTTCCAGTTCCCACTTCACGCTCGCCATACCGAGCCGGTGAGCAAGGGGGGCAATCACTTCGAGCGTCTCGCGGGCCTTGCGCGCCTGCTTCTCCGGTGGCAGGAAACGCATCGTGCGCATGTTGTGCAGCCGGTCGGCGACCTTGATCACCAACACCCGGGGATCGCGGGCCATCGCGGTGATCATCTTGCGGATGGTCTCGCCTTCGGCGGCGCTGCCCAGCACCACGCGGTCCAGCTTGGTCACACCGTCGACGAGATGGCCGACCTCGTCGCCGAACTCCTCGGAGAGCGCCTCGACGGTGTACCCGGTGTCCTCGACGGTGTCGTGCAACAACGCGGCGACCAGCGTGGTGGTGTCCATGCCCAGCTCGGCCAGGATGCTGGCCACCGCCAGCGGGTGGGTGATGTAGGGGTCGCCGGAATGGCGGTACTGCGTGGCGTGCCGCTCGTCGGCCACCTCGAAAGCTCGCTGCAGCAACTGCGTGTTCGCCTTGGGATAGACCTCCCGGTGCACCGCGACCAGCGGCTCCAGCACGGGGTTGAGGGTGCTGCGCTGGGCGGTCATCCGGCGGGCCAGCCGGGCCCGGACCCGGCGCGAAGCGCGGCTGCCGGTCTTGGGGATATCGGCGGGAGGCTGGGGTGTCTCCTCGTCGGCCGGCGGCGCAACGGTTTGCGCCGCGCGCTGATCATCCGTCACGGTGGTCACCTCCGACTCCGAGGATATCGCCAAGGCGGCCCCGCTAGGCACAGCTCAGGCTGTGCACCGGCAGCGGCGCCACCGCGGCGCGACCGCCCAGCGCGGCCAGTTCCACCACCACCCCGGCCCCCGTCACGCGCGCCCCGGCGCGCTCCAGCAACCGGGCCGCCGCAGCGAACGTGCCGCCGGTGGCCAGCACGTCGTCGACGAGAAAGACGCTGCGGTCCCGCAGGTGAAGGCCATCGGCGGGAATCTCGATACAGGCATCGCCGTACTCCCTGGTGTAGTTCTCACCGAGCACCGGGGGCGGCAGCTTTCCGCTCTTGCGGATCGCCAGCACACCGGTCTTCAGCCGGGTGGCCACGGCCGCGCCGACCAGAAACCCCCGGGAGTCGATGCCGGCCACCAGGTCCGCGCCGGACGCCGTGCCCGCCAGCGCGTCCGTCACCGCCGCCAGCGCATCGCGGTCGGCGAACAGCGGGGTGAGGTCCTTGAACTGCACGCCGGGCTTGGGAAAGTCCGCGACCCTCCGGGTCAGTGACGCGATCAGGTCGGCCAGCGCAGCCGACGGCGCGGTCGTATCGGAACGTGTCATGCAAACCTCATCGCACCAGAAACCTCATTGCACCGGGAACCTCATTGCACCAGGGCCCATCGATCCATGTTCCAGCCCACGCCCCAGCGGGTCGGATTCTTGGTCACCGCGTACATCTTCTTCGACCTCAACAGCGTGCGTTGCTGTCGATAGAGAGGCAAAGTCGGCATGTCCCCCCACAGTACCGGCGCCGCCTCCGCCACCAGTCGGGCCCGCTCGGCGGGGTCGGCGGATACGGCAAGCCCGCCGATGATGCCGTCGACCTGATCGTTCGCGAACCCGGACAAGTTGTTGCCGTTACCCCTGTGCAGGTCGTAGGCGTCCATCGCCGACGACCCGGTCGATCCGCTGCCGCTGGCGCCGCCGGTGCTGGCCAGCAACACGTCGACCTTCCCGTCCCGCAGCGCCTGCGGCCCCGAGGAATCCAGGGTCACACCGGCGACGGTGACACCGGCCGCGGCGCACGATGTGGTGATCGTCCCCACGGTGACCGCCAACCGCGCGTTGGGCCCGTGGTAGCCGATCCGCACGGTCAACGGCGCACTGCCGAGCGCACCGCGGGCGGCGCCGGGATCGGCCCTGCTGAAGCGTTCGGCGTCGGCGCCGGCCTCCCCCCTGGCGACCGCGTCGTCGATGGCCGGCTCCAGCCGCGAGTTGGCGATCGGCACCCCCGCGTCGCGGGCGATCGTGTCGCGCGGGGTACAGAGGGCGAACGCACGGCGGTTCGCCGGCTGCGCCAGCGGCCCCCGCGGCGCGAAGATCAGCTGCTCGACGCCGTCCGACGGCGAGTTGTCGCGCTCGTAGTCGTCCGGGGTGGCCAGCGCCCCGGCCGAACCGGTCGCCACATCGACCACGTCGACGCTGCGGCTGTTGACCCGGTCCTGGATGTCGGCGCCCTGCGGCCGCACGATCACCCGTTTCGTGATCGCGCGGGGGCCCCACCACCGGTCGTTGGCAACGAGCACCACCGCGCCGCCGTCGAGGACCGATTCGATCTTGTACGGCCCCGACGACGGAAAACGCCGGAGATCGAGCCCGGGCTTGAGGTCCCAGGTGGTGTTCCAGAGTCGGGCGATCTGTTCGACCATTCGCTCATCGTTGTTCAGCAGGGCCGCGGTCACGTCGGTGTGCAGCTGGTCGGCGATGACGTGCGACGGCATCATCGAGGTCGCAGTGAACAGCTGCACGTAGTCGACGACGCCGCGGTCCGGCGCGAAGGACACGCGGGCCTTCTTCTGGCCCGGCTTGCAGTCGACGTTCGCGATGTCGATGTAGCCACCCTGGGTGGCCGCGTCGAAGCCGGGAAACCGGCCGGACTGGGCCGCCCAGGCCAGGACGAGATCGTCACAGGTCACCGGCTTGCCGTCGGAGTAGACGGCTTTGTCGGCGATCTGGTAATCGAGCACCAGCGGCGCCCCGTCCACGAGCGAGACAGTGCCGAAGTCGTGGTCGGCCACCACCTGCCCGTCCGGCCCGTGGTAGCCGAAGCCGGTGAGGGTGCGGGCGAAGGCCTGGGCACCGGCCGACGCTGCCCCCGCGACGGTATTGGTGTTGTAGGTGACCAGCGAGCCGTCGACCACGTAGTCGACCTGCGACGCGGCACTGCCCGAACACCCGGTCAACGTCATTGCGCCCGTCAGCACCGCGGCCAGAGCAACGATCGCCCATCCGCGCCAGCCGGCCATGCTGACTACCTCCGGCCGGCGTTTCGCTTGCCGCTCGGACGCCGGGTGCCGGCGGGCCGCGCGGGCCGGGCGCCCGGGGCGGGCTTGTTCGGGGCGGGCTTGCCGGACCCTTCGGCTTCCGTGGCAGCCGCCGTGCTGTCCTGCGCGGGTTCGGTGTCGCCGCCGGAATCCGCCGTCTCCGTCATCGCGGCCGCATCCTCGCCGTCCCCGCGGCGACGCATGACCCGGCGGGTGTGGGTGCGCACCAGCGCGGTGCGCTCGCGCAGGGTGACCAGCAACGGCGTCGCGAAGAAGATCGAGGAGTAGGTGCCGATCACGATGCCGATCAGCTGTACCAGCGCCAGGTCTTTCAAGGTGCCGACACCCAGCAGCCAGACCGCGATCACCATCAGCGACAGCACCGGCAGCACACCGATCAGGCTGGTGTTGATCGAGCGCATGAAGGTCTGGTTGATCGCCAGGTTGGCCTGCTCGGCGAAGGTGCGCCGGGTGGTGTGCTGGAACCCGTGGGTATTCTCCTCGACCTTGTCGAACACGATGACGGTGTCGTAGAGGGAGAACCCGAGGATTGCCAGCAGGCCGATGACCGTGGCGGGGGTGACCTCGAAGCCGACCAGCGAGTAGACGCCCGCGGTGACGGTCAGGTCGAAGAACATCGCCGCGATCGCCGACAGCGTCATGTAGCGCTCGTAGCGCACGGTGATGTAGAGGGCGACCAGCGCCAGGAACACCACCAGCGCGATCAGCGCCTTGCTGGTGATCTGGTCGCCCCAGGTCTCTGACACTGCGGAGTCGCTGATGGACTGCTTGCTGGGCTTGCCGTCGGCGCCCTTCGGCTGGAACGCGTCGAACAGTGCGTTGCGCAGCCGGCTGGTCTGGTCGTTGGACAGCGTCTCCGAACGGATTTGAACGGTCGCCGAGGCGCCGTTGCCGACGACGACCACCGATTCCGGGTCCTTGCCGACGGTCTTGTTGAAGACCTCCGCGACCTTGGAGATCTGGGCGTCACCGCGTGGCATCGACACCGTCGTGCCGCCGTTGAAGTCGATGCCGAAGGTGAACCCGCGCACCAGGATGCTGACGATCGCGACCGCCACGATCGCGCCGCTGATGCCGAACCACAGCCGGCGCCTACCCACCACCTCGAACGCCCCGGTGCCGGTGTAGAGCCGCGTGACGAAGCTGCGGCGGGCCGGTTGGGTGATGCTCTCGGTCAGCTCCACAGCACCGCTGGATGCCGCAGCGTTTCCGGTCTTGTCTCGGGAAGCCATCGCGTTATGCCCGTCCCGTCTTCACCTGCGTGGCGGCCCGGCGTTCGCGGGCGACCTGCTGCACCGCGCCGAGGCCGTTGTAGGCCGGCTTGGCCAGCGTCGGGGATTTGGAGGCCAGATACACCAGCGGCCAGGTCACCAGGAACACCACCACCAGGTCGAGGATTGTGGTCAGGCCCAATGTGAACGCGAATCCCTTCACCTGGCCGATCGCCAGGAAGTAGAGCACCGCGGCGGCCAGGAAGGTGACGGCGTTGCCCGAGACGATCGTCTTGCGGGCCCGCGCCCAGCCTCGCGGCACCGCCGACCGGAACGAGCGACCCTCGCGGATCTCGTCCTTGATGCGCTCGAAGAACACCACGAACGAGTCGGCGGTGGTGCCGATACCGATGATCAGACCCGCGATGCCGGCCAGGTCCAGCGTGTAGTTGATATACCGGCCAAGCAGTACCAGGATCGCGAAAACCATCGCGCCCGAGGCGGTCAGGGACAACGCCGTCAACAACCCCAACACCCGGTAGTAGAGCAGCGAATACAGCAACACCAGGACCAGGCCGATGGCACCCGCGATGAGCCCCGCCCGCAGGGAGGTCAGCCCCAGCGTCGCCGACACGGTCTGGGCCTCCGACGACTCGAAGGACAGGGGTAGCGACCCGTATTTGAGGACGTTGGCCAGCTGGCGCGCCGAGCCGGCGGTGAACGGGGGGTCGCCGCCGGTGATCTGGGTACGGCCGCCGGGGATCGCTTCCTGGATCAGCGGCGCGCTGACCACCTGCGAGTCCAGCGTGAACGCCGTCTGGGTGCCGATGTGGGAGGCGGTGAAGTCGGCCCAGACACCGGCCGCCGACGGCTTGAACTGCAGGTCGACGACGTAACCGATGCCGTGCTGGTTCATGCCCGAGGTGGCGTTGGCGATCTGGTCACCACTGATGATCGACGGCGCCAGCAGGTACGCCGTGTTGTGGTCGGTGGAGCAGGTCACCAGGGGCAGGTTGGGGTCGTCGTTACCGGCGAGGATGTCGTCCTTGCCGCAGCGGGTGGCCTCGAACTGCAGGGCGAGGAACTGGATGCCCTGTTTGGTGCTCTGCCGCCACTTCTTCTCCGCGGCGATGCGCTGGGCGAGGTCCTTGCGCGGATCCGCCGGCGCGGGCTGCTCCCCGGGCGCAGGCCCTGCTACCGGGCCACCCGGCGCGGGCGGCGCCGGGCTCGGCGACGGCGGCGGGTCCTGCGGGTAGGGCCGGGGCTGGGCACCCGGGTGACCGCCCGGCGCGGGCGAGGACGGAGGCTTTGCCTCCGGAGCCCCCGGAGTCTGCTGCGCCGACGGCGCGGGTGCGCCGGGCGCGGGCGGGGTCCCCGGCGTGCCAACGGGCCCCGGCTCACCCTGTTGGGGCGGCTGGGGTTCGACGCTCTGCGCCGGCATCGAGTTGAGCACCGGCCGGATGTACAGCCGTGCGGTCTGCCCAAGGTTGCGGGCTTCGCTGCCGTCCTTCCCCGGCACCGTGATGACCAAGTTGTCGCCGTCGACGACGACCTCCGAACCCGAGACACCCAGCCCGTTGACCCGCGCACTGATGATCTCCTGCGCCTGCGCCAACGCCTCCCGGCTGGGGGCCGAGCCGTCGGGCGTCCGCGCCGTCAGGGTGACGCGGGTGCCGCCCTGCAGGTCGATGCCGAGCTTGGGGGCGGCACGCTTGTTGCCGGTCAGGAACACCAACAGGTACAAGCCCACGAGCAGGATCAAGAAAACTGACAGGTAGCGGGCAGGGTGCACCGGCGCCGAAGACGATGCCACGTTCCTTCTATCTCCTTGAGAATCGGTTTCGTACCCAGGACAGAGACCCCAGGACAGAGACCCCAGGACAGAGACTACGTGTCACCCTTGCGGGCATCGCGCAAGCGGTCCGGGTAGCCGGGAACCTGTCAGAAATTCTTGCGCAGCGGGCTTTCGCCGGAGGGGTCGGCGGCATCCCCGCGTTCGCCGGGGTCCGGCAACCCGCTCGAGGGTTCGTCTTCGTCGAGTTCGTCGAATTCGTCGAATTCGTCGGGCAGGATCCGGTCGCGAACGGCCAGTTTCATCCATCGGGTCACCACGCCGGGCGCGATCTCGAGCTCGACGGTGTCGTCGGCGATCGCGACGATGGTGGCTTCCATCCCTGAGGTGGTGTGCACCCGGTCCCCGGGGCGCAGCGACTCCTGCAGGTCGATGGTCGACTGCATCGCCCGCTTCTGGCGACGCGACGCGAAATACATGAACCCGCCCATGATGAGCAGGAACGGCAGGAACAGGACCAAACTCTCCATGGCGGCGCCCGTCTTTCGTCTCGGTGTGTCGACCCGGCGTCCAGTCTGCCCTCTCGGTGCGACAAGCCGCAGCTAGGCCCCACCGGCACCGGGCGCAGGCACTTTTCGGCGGCCCCGCCGCGCCCAGATAGGGTGGCTTTCGTGGCGCGAAAGGCGCGCCGCGGTGAGGAGGAGATCGTGGCCGGCCTCGAGCAGACTCGCCAGCTGGTCACCGAGATCCCCGGTCCCGCCTCGCTGGAACTGACCAGACGCCGGACCGCGGCGGTGTCGGCCGGTGTGGGCGTCACGATGCCGGTGTTCGCCGCGCGTGCCGCGGGCGGCATCGTCGAGGACGTCGACGGCAACCGGCTCATCGACCTGGGTTCGGGCATCGCGGTCACCACGATCGGCAACTCCGCGCCGCGCGTCGTGGACGCGGTGCGCGCGCAGGTGGCCGAGTTCACCCACACCTGCTTCATGGTGACGCCCTACGAGCAGTACGTCGCCGTCGCAGAGAAGCTCAACCGAATCACCCCGGGATCGGGCGAGAAGCGTTCGGTGCTGTTCAACTCCGGAGCCGAGGCGGTCGAGAACGCCATCAAGGTGGCACGGTCCTACACCCGCAAGCCCGCAGTCGTGGCCTTCGACCACGCCTACCATGGCCGCACCAACCTGGCCATGGCGCTCACCGCGAAGTCCATGCCCTATAAGAGCGGATTCGGACCGTTCGCGCCGGAGGTCTATCGGGCGCCGCTGTCCTACCCCTATCGCGACGGGCTGTCGGACAAGGAGATGGCCACCAACGGTGCACTGGCCGCCGAGCGGGCGATCGGCGTCATGGAGAAGCAGGTCGGTGCCGGCAACCTGGCCGCCGTGATCATCGAGCCGATCCAGGGCGAGGGCGGGTTCATCGTCCCGGCCGAGGGGTTCCTGCCCGCGCTGCTGGATTGGTGTCGCAGCAACGACGTGGTGTTCATCGCCGACGAGGTACAGACGGGCTTCGCCCGCACAGGTGCGATGTTCGCGTGCGAGCATGAGGGGCCACACGGTCTTGAGCCCGACCTGATCTGCACCGCAAAAGGCATCGCCGGCGGCCTTCCGTTGTCGGCCGTCACCGGCCGCGCCGAGATCATGGACGCCCCCCACGTCAGCGGTTTGGGCGGCACCTTCGGCGGAAACCCGGTGGTGTGCGCAGCGGCGCTGGCCACCATCGAGACCATCGAGCACGACAACCTCGTCGAGCGGGCCCGGCAGCTGGAACGGCTGATGATCGACCGGCTGACGCGGCTGCAGGCCAATGACGACCGGATCGGCGACGTCCGCGGCCGCGGCGCGATGGTCGCCGTCGAACTGGTGAAGTCGGGGACCGCGGACCCGGACGCCGCGCTGACCGGTCAGCTGGCGAGCGCTGCCCATGCGGCCGGGGTCATCGTCTTGACCTGTGGCATGTACGGGAACGTGATCCGGCTGTTGCCCCCACTGACCATCAGCGACGAATTGCTCGGCGAGGGACTCGACGTCCTGGCCGGAATCCTTTCCGAACTCTGACCCGGGGGGCACCGCGCATCGCTGCGCATCATCATTGCCGTGCGCCGATCGCCGTGGGCAAGCTCACATTTCCGGAACCTGCTCTTGGAGAAATTTAATTATGTTAGCTAACGTTCTAGGCAGAAGCGCGGAGCTGCGCAAATTACCTACTTAGATCCAAAACGCACAAGGAACTGTCTTATGTCGAAAACAACGCACGGGTCGAACACAACTCACGGGTCGAACACAACTCACGGGTCGAACACAACTCACGAAGAGTGGCTCGCGCGCCGCGTCGAGCACCTGACCGCAACCGACCCTCAGTTCGCCGCCACCCGACCGGACCCGGCCGTCGCCGAGGCCCTCGATCAGCCTGGTCTGGGGCTGTCACGGGTGATCCGGACCGTGCTGGAGCGCTATGCCGACCGGCCGGCCCTGGGGCAGCGCGTCGTGGAGTTCGTCGAACATCCCAGGACCGGACGCACGGTGCTCGAACTGCTCCCCCGCTTCGAGACCGTCACCTACGGTGAGCTGAACGAGCGGGCCGACGCGCTGGCGCGTGCCCTGACCGCAGACTCGGTGCGCCCCGGTGACCGGGTGGCTGTCCTGGGCTTCAACAGCGTTGACTTCACCACCATCGACGTGGCTCTGGGCCTGATCGGCGCGGTGTCGGTGCCGCTGCAGACCGGCTCGGCGATCACCCAGCTGCAACCGATCGCGACCGAGACCAAGCCCAGCACGATCGCGGCCAGCGTGAACCAGCTGCCCGTGGCCGTCGAGCTGATCCTGACAGGCCGCGAGAGCGGAATCGCGCCCGCCAAGCTCGTGGTGTTCGACTACCACCCGCAGGTCGACGACGAGCGCGAGGCCGTGGACACCGCCCGCGGGCGCCTGACGGGTACCGGGGTGGCCGTCGAGACGCTGGCCGAGGCCCTCGATCGCGGGAAGAGCCTTGCGGGCGGCCCGGATGCCGCGTCGGCCGACGAGCCGACCGAAGAGGACCCGCTGGCCCTGCTGATCTACACCTCCGGCAGTACCGGTGCCCCCAAGGGCGCGATGTATCCGCAGAGCAATGTGGCCAAGATGTGGTGCCGGTCGAGAAGGAACTGGTTCGGTCCCAGCGCCGCGTCGATCACCCTCAACTTCATGCCGATGAGCCACGTCATGGGTCGCGGGATCCTCTACGGCACGCTGGGCAACGGCGGCACCGCCTACTTCGCCGCCCGCAGTGACCTGTCGACGCTGCTGGAAGACCTCGCCCTGGTGCGGCCCACCGAGCTGAATTTCGTACCGCGGATCTGGGAGACGCTGTTCGGCGACTTCCAGCGCCAGGTGCAGCAGCGGCTCGCCGCGGGCGCCGCCGACCACGCGGAGGTGGAAGCCGCGGTGCTCGCCGAGCAGCGCCGGTATCTGCTGGGTGGGCGGTTCATCTTCGCGATGACGGGCTCGGCGCCGACATCCCCCGAGCTGCGGAACTGGGTGGAATCGCTGCTCGAGATGCACCTGATGGACGGCTACGGCTCCACCGAGGCCGGAATGGTGCTGTTCGACGGCGAGGTGCAGCGCCCGCCCGTCGTCGACTACAAGCTGATCGACGTTCCCGAGCTGGGCTACTTCGGCACCGACCGGCCGTATCCGCGCGGCGAGCTTGTGCTCAAGACCCTGAACATGTTCCCCGGCTACTACAAGCGGCCCGAGATCACCGCCGGGGTGTTCGGCGACGACGGGTACTACCGGACCGGAGACGTCTTCGCCGAGACCGGCCCGGACCGGCTGGCCTACGTCGACCGCCGCAACAACGTGCTCAAGCTCGCGCAGGGCGAGTTCGTCACCCTGGCCAAGCTGGAGGCCGCCTTCGGCAACAGCCCGTTGGTCCGACAGATCTACGTCTACGGCAACAGCGCCCAGCCCTATCTGCTGGCAGTGGTGGTGCCAACCGAAGACGCGCTGGCCGGTGTCGATGACCCGGCGGCGCTCAAGCCGCGGATCGCCGACTCGCTGCAGAAGGTCGCCAAAGAGACCGGGCTGCAGTCCTATGAGGTGCCGCGCGACTTCCTCGTCGAGACCACGCCTTTCACCGTGGAGAACGGCCTGCTCACCGGCATCCGGAAGCTGGCCTGGCCCAAACTCAAGGCGCATTACGGCGAGCGGCTGGAGCGGCTCTACGCCGAGCTGGCCGAGGGGCAGGCCAACGAACTCGTCGAGCTGCGCCGCAGCGGCGCCGAGGCGCCGGTGCTGCAGACGGTGAGCCGGGCTGCCGGCGCCCTGTTGGGCGCGGGTTCCTCCGAGCTGTCCCCCGACATCCACTTCACCGAGCTGGGCGGAGACTCGTTGTCGGCGTTGACGTTCGGCAACCTGCTGTACGAGATCTTCGACATCGACGTGCCGGTCGGCGTCATCGTCAGCCCGGCCAACGACCTGGCGGCCATCGCCGACTACATCGAGACCGAGCGGCGGGGCTCCAAGCGGCCCACGTTCGCCACCGTGCACGGGCGCGACGCGACGACGGTGCGGGCGAGCGACCTCACGCTGGACAAGTTCCTCGACGAGGAGACGCTGACCGCAGCGCCGAACCTGCCCGAGCCGTCCGCCGAGGTGCGCACGGTGCTGCTGACCGGCACCACCGGCTTCCTGGGCCGCTACCTGGCGCTGGACTGGCTGGAACGCATGGACCTCGTCGGCGGCACGGTGATCGCCCTGGTCCGGGCCCGCTCCGACGACGACGCGCGGGCCCGCCTGGACAAGACCTTCGGCGTCGGCTCACCCGAAGGCGACTCCGAGTTGCTCGCGCACTACCAGAAGCTGGCCGCCGACCATCTCGAGGTCATCGCCGGCGACAAGGGCGAGGCCAACCTCGGCCTGGACCCCCAGACGTGGCAGCGGCTGGCCGACACGGTCGACCTGATCGTCGACCCGGCTGCACTGGTCAACCACGTGCTGCCCTACAGCGAGCTGTTCGGCCCCAACGCACTGGGCACCGCCGAGCTGATCAAGATCGCGCTGACCACCAAGCGCAAGCCCTACACCTACGTGTCGACGATCGGTGTGGGCGACCAGATCGCGCCGGGACAGTTCGTCGAGGACGCCGACATCCGCCAGATCAGCGCCACCCGCGAGATCAACGACGACTACGCCAACGGCTACGGCACCAGCAAATGGGCCGGCGAGGTGCTGCTGCGCGAGGCGCACGACCTGTGTGGCCTGCCGGTCGCGGTGTTCCGCTGCGACATGATCCTGGCCGACACCACCTATGCGGGCCAGCTCAACCTGCCCGACATGTTCACCCGGCTGATGCTGAGCCTGGTGGCCACCGGGATCGCGCCAGGGTCGTTCTACGAGCTGGACGCCGACGGCAACCGGCCGCGCGCGCACTACGACGGCCTGCCCGTCGAGTTCATCGCCGCGGCGATCTCCACGCTGGGCGCGCAGGCGCTCGACAACGCCGACGCCTTCCAGACGTACCACGTGATGAACCCCTACGACGACGGCATCGGGCTCGACGAGTACGTCGACTGGCTCATCGAAGCCGGGTACCGGATCCACCGCGTCGGCGACTACGCGCAGTGGTTTCAGCGCTTCGAGACCGCGCTGCGGGCCCTGCCCGAGCGCCAGCGCCAGTACTCGCTGCTGCCGCTGCTACACAACTACGGCAAGCCCGAGAAGCCGCTGCGCGGGTCGCTGGCGCCGACCGACCGCTTCCGCGCCGCGGTGCAAGAAGCGAAGATCGGCCCGGACAAAGACATTCCGCATGTCACGGCGCCGGTCATCGTCAAGTACGCGACCGACCTGCAGTTGCTCGGATTGCTGTAACACCAGAGAAAAGCGGCGGGGCGCCTCAGTCGAACAGGCCCGGCTGGCCGAGCGCGGCGGCCCCCGGTGGCGGCGTCATGCCCAGGTGGGTCCAGGCCAACGCGGTGGCCACCCGGCCGCGCGGGGTGCGCGCGACCATGCCGGCGCGCACCAGGAACGGCTCGCACACCTCCTCGACGGTGGCGGCCTCCTCCCCGACGGCCACCGCCAGCGTCGACACCCCGACCGGGCCGCCGCCGAAGTTGCGGGTCAGCGCCGACAGCACCGCCCGGTCCAATCGGTCGAGGCCCAGCTCGTCGACGTCGTAGACCTCCAGGGCGGATTTGGCGACGTCGCGGGTGATCACACCGTCGGCGCGCACCTCGGCGAAGTCACGGACCCGGCGCAGCAGCCGGTTGGCGATCCGCGGGGTGCCGCGCGAGCGCCGGGCGATCTCCGCACCGGCGTCGGCGCCGAGCTCGATGCCCAGGATCCCCGCCGAGCGGGTCAGCACCCGCTCCAGTTCGGCCGGCTCGTAGAAATCCATGTGGGCGGTGAACCCGAAGCGATCGCGCAGCGGGCCGGTCAGCGCGCCGGACCGGGTGGTCGCGCCGACCAGCGTGAACGGCGCCACCTCCAGCGGGATCGACGTCGCCCCCGGGCCCTTGCCGACGACCACGTCGACCCGGAAGTCCTCCATGGCCAGGTAGAGCATCTCTTCGGCGGGCCGGGCAATACGGTGGATCTCATCGATGAACAACACGTCGTGCTCGATCAGGTTGGACAGCATGGCCGCCAGGTCGCCGGCGCGTTCCAACGCGGGCCCGGACGTCACCCGCAGCGACGACCCGAGCTCGGCGGCGATGATCATGGCCAGCGATGTCTTGCCCAGGCCCGGCGGCCCGGACAACAGGATGTGATCGGGCGTGCCGCCGCGATTCTTGGCTCCCTCGATGACCAGCTGCAACTGTTCGCGCACCCGCGGCTGGCCGATGAACTCCCGTAGCGAGCGGGGCCGCAGGCTGACGTCGACGTCACCCTCGCCGACGGTCAGCGACGGCGACAGCTCGCGATCGGCATGCCCCTCGGGCGTTTCGGCGTGGTCGTCCTCGCTCACCGCGACTTCCCCAGCAGCGAGAGGGCGGCCCGCAGGGCGTCCGACGTCGTCGCGTCCGCATCGCCGGCCAGCACCTTGTCGGTGGCCTCCTCGGCCTGCTTGGCGGCGAAACCGAGACCCACCAGGGCCTCCACGACGGGACCGCGCACGGTATGCCCGTTGCGTGCGGCGCCGCCCGTCGGGCCCGCCGCGCCCGCACCTACCTTGTCGCGCAGCTCGAGCACCATCCGTTCGGCCCCGCGTTTGCCGATGCCCGGCACCCGGGTCAGCGCGGTGACATCGCCGTCGTGCAGCGCCTGGCGCAACGCGGGCGCGTCGTACACCGCGAGGGTGGCCAGCGCGATCTTGGGCCCGACACCGGAGACCCCCAGCAGCGTCAAGAACAGGTCGCGGGCGTCGGCGTCGGCGAAACCGTACAACGTCATCGAGTCCTCGCGCACGATCATCGCGGTGACCAACCGGGCCTCGTCGCCGCGGCGCAAGGTCGACAACGTGGACGGGGCGGCCATCAGCTTGTAGCCCACGCCGGCGGCCTCGACGACGACGTGGTCCAGCGCCACCTCGAGCACCTCTCCCCGCACCGAGGCGATCATCGCGCGGCCTTGATCTTCGCGGCGAACTTCCTGCGTTGCTCGGCGGCCTTCTTCTCGGCCTCGGCCATCCGGGCGATCATCGGCGCCCTCCAGCAGTGGCAGATCGCCAGGGCCAGTGCGTCAGCGGCGTCGGCGGGCGTCGGTTTGGCCTGCAATGCGAGGATTCTGGTGACCATCGCGGTGACCTGCGCCTTGTCGGCGGCCCCGTTGCCGGTGACCGCGGCCTTGACCTCGCTGGGCGTATGGAAGTGGACGCCGATGTCGCGTTTGGCGGCCGCGAGCGCGATCACGCCGCCGGCCTGCGCGGTGCCCATCGCGGTGTTCGCGTTCTGATTGGCAAACACGCGCTCGATGGCCAGGACGTCGGGACGATGGGTGTCCAGCCAGTGGTCGACGGCCTCGCTGATCGCCAGCAAGCGGCGATCCAGTGGCTCGCCGGCCGGCGTCCGCACGACGTCGACGTCCAGCGCGATGACCTGGCGGCCACGACCGCTCTCGACGACGGACAGGCCGCAGCGGGTCAACCCTGGATCGACGCCCATCACCCGCATTACCCGCTCCCGCCTATAGAACAGTTGTTCGACAGCTTAGCGGGCGACGCCGACACCACTGGGCAGGACACGCGGCGCGGACGACCGGCGCCGACGCAGGTCACTCTTCGATCTCGGCCAGGATCTCGTCGGGGATGTCGGCGTTGGTCCAGACATCTTGCACGTCGTCGCTGTCTTCGAGCGCGTCGACCAGTTTCATCACCCTGCGGGCGCCCTCGGCGTCCAGCGGCACGGTCACCGACGGCTGGAACCCCGCGTCGGCGGAGTCGTAGTCGATCCCGGCGTCCTGCAGCGCGGTCCGCACGGCGACCAGGTCGGCCGGCTCGGTGAGGATCTCGAAGCTGTCGCCCAGATCGGTGACGTCCTCGGCGCCGGCCTCGAGCACGGCCGCCAGCACGTCGTCTTCGGTCAGGCCGTTCTTTTCCAGCGTGATCACGCCTTTGCGGGCGAACAGGTATGCCACCGATCCGGGGTCGGCCATGGTTCCGCCGTTGCGTGTCATCGCAACCCGCACCTCGCTGGCGGCGCGGTTGCGGTTGTCGGTGAGGCACTCGATCAACACCGCCACCCCGTTGGGGGCGTAGCCCTCGTAAGTGATGGTCTGCCAGTCGGCGCCGCCGGCCTCCTCGCCGGCGCCCCGCTTACGCGCCTTCTCGATGTTGTCGTTGGGGACCGAGCTTTTCTTGGCCTTCTGGATGGCGTCGTACAGCGTCGGGTTGCCCGCCGGGTCTCCGCCACCGACCCGGGCCGCGACCTCGATGTTCTTGATCAGGCGGGCGAACATCTTGCCGCGGCGCGCGTCTTTGACAGCCTTCTGGTGCTTGGTGGTGGCCCATTTGGAGTGGCCGCTCATGCCGTCCTATCTCATTCCCTGGTTACGTCCTGGCCAGCCGAGTCTACGTGGCCGCGCGGCGCGGTTTTCGCGGTGACACCCTGGGCGACCCGCCCGAAGGTGGACAACGCCGGCATGATCACCGCTCACCCGAGCACGGGTGGCGGAGGTTCGTCGGGAGGGAAGAATCCCGGCACCCACCGCTCGATGAGTTCCGCGTAAGCGGTCGTGGCGTCGAGTTGCACGGCCACGCCCAGCAGCCCGCCGAGGGTGCGCAGCAACATGACATAGCCGGGCGGGATGGTCAGGTTCCGGGCCATCTTGAACCGGTTGCCGAATCCGTCGGCCAGTGGATCGGCGGTGACGATCGCCGACTTCTGGAACCACTCGCGGGTGAAGTGGAACTCACCGGACCGCAATGGGTCGATGTAGGGCCACAGCGGCTGGAGGTACTCCACCAACTGCTCGGGCGTCAGATCGTAGCTGGGCGGCATGAACCGAAGCTCCTTCAACAGCCGGATGACGTGGTCCCACTGCTCGTCGCGCGCCCAGCACAGGAGTTCGCCGAAACCGGCAGGGACGCCACCGGGATGCTCGGCGACGGCACCGAAGTCGACGATCCCCAGACGGCCGTCGGGCAGCAGCATGAAGTTGCCCGGATGCGGGTCGGCGTGCACCAACCCGACCCGAGCGGGCGAGCTGAGGGTGAACTCGATGAGCAACGCGGCCGCGGAATCGCGCGCCGCGCGGGTCCCCTGGGCGATGACCGAGGACAGGCGCCGGCCTTCCATCCACTCCGAAACGACGACCTTGGGCGCGCTGGCGACCACGGGTGGCACCGCGAACTTTGGATCGCCGGCGTAGGCGGCGGCGAAGGCGCGCTGATTTTCGGCCTCCCGGCGATAGTCCAATTCCGCTTCCATGGTGTCGTGGATCTCCGCCACCAGCCGGTCCACATCGGCGCCCGGAACGACCTGCTTGGCGACCCAGCTGAACCGCTGGATCAGTTTGAGATCCGCCCGCAGAGCCTCGTCGGCGCCCGGGTATTGAATCTTGACGGCGACCTCGCGGCCGTCCCTCCACACGCCTTTATGCACCTGCCCGATGCTCGCCGCGGCGACGGGGGTGTCGTCGAAAGACCGGAATCGTTCCCGCCACTTGATGCCCAGCTGCCCGTCGAGCACCCGGTGCAGCGTGGGCGCCGGCAGCGGCGGAGCCTCACTCTGCAACTTGACCAGCGCTTCGCGGAACGGGTCGGCGAATTGCGGCGGTATCGCGGCTTCCATGACCGACAGCGCCTGTCCGACCTTCATGGCGCCGCCCTTGAGTTCGCCGAGCACCGTGAACATTTCGTCGGCGGCCTTCTCCAGGAGCTCGGCGTTCACCTCGTCCTTGGATTTGCCCGTCATCCGCTTGCCGACGCCCAGAGCGGCGCGACCGACCACCCCTGCCGGCAGACTCGCCAACTTGGCAGCCCGATGCAGCCCGCCCCGCTTGATGTCTGCCATGGGCACATCATGCCCGGTCGGCGGGCATGCCGACCGGGCGGTTGCGATCAGACCCGGCCGGTCACCATGTCCACGAACAACCGGTGGATCCGCCGGTCGCCGGTCATCTCGGGATGAAACGCCGTCGCCAGCACCGGACCCTGCCGCACCGCGACCGGGTGCCCAGCGGCCGACGCCAGCACCTCGACACCGGAACCCACCCGTTCCACCCACGGCGCGCGGATGAACACCGCCCGCACCGGATCATCCAGGCCCGCGAATCCGACATCGCCCTCGAACGAGTCGACCTGGCGCCCGAAGGCGTTGCGCCGCACCGTCATATCGATTGCGCACAGGGGCAGCGCAGTGCGCTCCCCGGCGCCGGCGTCGAGAATCTCGCTGGCGAGCAGGATCATGCCGGCACAGGCGCCGTAGGCCGGCAGGCCCCCGGCCAGCCGCGCCCGCAACGGCTCCAGCAGGTCCAGCTCGCGCAGCAGATGACTGATGGTGGTGGATTCCCCGCCCGGCAGGACCAGCCCGTCCATCGAGTCGAGTTCGCCGCGGCGGCGCACCGGGATCGCGTCGGCGCCGGCATCGCGCAGCGCGGCCAGGTGCTCGCGGGTGTCGCCCTGCAACGCCAGCACCCCGATCTTCGGGGCATTCATCGCCGCGCGGGCGGGTATCCGCGGGGGAAGCGGGTCAGGCCTTCCTGCATCACAGCGGCCACCATCTCGCCGTGCCGGTCGAAGATCTTGCCCTGGCACAGCGCGCGACCACCGCAGGCCGACGGCGAGGACTGGTCGTAGAGCAGCCACTCGTCGGCCCGGAACGTCCGCATGAACCACATCGCGTGGTCGAGTGAGGCCACTTGCAGGTGTTCACGCTCGTCGAGGTGGGTGACCTGCGCCGACCCCAGCAGCGTCAGGTCGCTCATGTAGGCCAGGGCACAGATGTGCAGCACCGGATCGTCGGGCAGCGGGTCGCGGTGGCGGAACCACACCTGCTGCTGGGAGGCCTTGCCGGGCAGGTGCTGCAGGCGTTCCTGCGGGACGATGCGGATGTCCCACTCCTCGAACTGGCGGAAACCGGCTTCGTCGAAGACCTTCATCGAGCTCAACCCCGGCAGCCCGTCCGGCGGCGGCGCCGACGGCATGGCGTCCTGGTGGCTGATGCCCTCCTGGCCGGTCTGGAACGACGCCGACATGGAGAAGATCGTTTCGCCATGCTGGACGGCGTTGACCCGCCGGGTACAGAACGAGCCGCCGTCGCGCAGCCGCTCGACGAGGAACACCGTGGGCGCGTTGGCGTCGCCGGGCCGGATGAAGTAGCCGTGCAGCGAGTGCACCAGATGTCCGGGCTCGACGGTGCGCACCGCGGACACCAGCGACTGGCCCGCCACATGTCCGCCGAAGGTGCGCTGGAAGTAGCCCGAGTCGGGGC
Organism: Mycobacterium sp. TH-M116; assembly: GCF_057473685.1. NCBI lineage: Bacteria > Bacillati > Actinomycetota > Actinomycetes > Mycobacteriales > Mycobacteriaceae > Mycobacterium > Mycobacterium sp. TH-M116. The sequence goes on from NZ_JBYCLC010000052.1 coordinate 23,725, forward strand.
TGAACACGTTCCCCCGATAGATGTTGACCTCGAGTTGCTCGAGATCGAGGATCTGCTCGATCGACACGCTAAAACCGTCTGCTCTTCGCGCAAGCGCTCATCGCAAGTCCTACCAGCCGCGCTGGGCGAGGCGCTCCGGCTGGGCGAGTTGCTCGGTGTTGATGCCGACCATCGGCTCACCCAGGCCACGCGACACCTTGGCCAGCACGTCGGGGTCGTCGTGGAACGCCGTGGCCTTGACGATCGCGGCGGCGCGCTGCGCGGGATCGCCGGACTTGAAGATGCCCGAGCCGACGAAGACGCCCTCGGCGCCGAGCTGCATCATCATCGCCGCGTCGGCCGGCGTGGCGATGCCGCCCGCGGTGAACAGCGTGACGGGCAGCTTGCCCGCGCGGGCCACCTCGACGACCAGGTCGTAGGGCGCCTGCAATTCCTTTGCCGCTACGAATAATTCGTCCTCCGACAGAGACGTCAGCCGGCGGATCTCGCCGCTGATAGCGCGCATGTGCGTGGTGGCGTTGGAGACGTCGCCGGTGCCGGCCTCTCCTTTGGAGCGGATCATCGCCGCGCCCTCGTTGATGCGGCGCAGCGCCTCGCCGAGGTTGGTCGCCCCGCACACGAACGGCACGGTGAACTTCCACTTGTCGATGTGGTGGGTGTAGTCGGCGGGGGTCAGCACCTCGGACTCGTCGACGTAGTCCACGCCGAGGCTCTGCAGGATCTGCGCCTCCACGAAGTGCCCGATGCGCGCCTTGGCCATCACCGGGATGGTGACGGCGTCCTTGATGCCCTCGATCATGTCGGGGTCGCTCATCCGCGACACCCCGCCCTGGGCGCGGATGTCGGCGGGTACCCGTTCCAGCGCCATCACCGCGACCGCCCCGGCGCCCTCGGCGATGCGGGCCTGCTCCGGGGTGACGACGTCCATGATGACGCCGCCCTTGAGCATCTCGGCCATGCCGCGCTTGACCCGTGCTGTTCCAGTCTTCACCGCGCTGTCCACTGCTTGCCTTTCCTCACCGTTGTGGCCCCAGTCTAGTGGGCACACACCAGCGGGTTGTCCTCCGCAACCCGTCCCATCGACAATGTGCGGCACGCGTGGCAGCACCGACCATCCATTCGTGCGCATTGGCCAACTCGACACCTCTAGCGAACGCGAGCTGGAGCCGGGCCCGGTAGCGGCGCAGAGCACGAAAGCTTGGGACGAATGCGCAACCCTGGCCGGAGGGCCTGCCAGGTGACGCTGAACGCACCGACAAGGGATCGCCGCCGCCGGGATAACCGAGGTGATCTATCAACCCACCGGGCCCGACATCGCCCGGGAATTGGCGGTGTTCATCGAGGCCGCAAAAACGGTGCGAGACGGATCGCCGCGGAAAGTTGCACGTCATGAATGACGGCGTGCCGGCAGCGCGGCACCGACCTGTTCGGCGAGGCTCACTTTTCCCGACCGGGGATCAAAAGCCCCACCCGCGAACAGATCTTCTGCTTCGGCGCGGACGGGCTGCGACGGCGGCACGACTACACCGTCGACATCCTCAGCGGTTCGCCAGGATTGAATTACGCGACCGGCTATCGCGAAGTCAGTGGCATCATGATCCCCACCATCCGCCGTGTCTACGCGTGGCGGGGAGACTACGAATGCATTCCGGATCCACTGCTGGTCGCCATCGACATGGGCGACATCGTCACACGCTGACACCCACATGGCTCTCCATAGCCAATTCGGCCACTGACGACACCGGTTACCGGACTACGAGCAGTTATCGGATGGGCCGTAGCCGCGCGCCCGCCGGGCGTGCATCCGCCAGCGCGTTCGCCTCGTCCAGCAACCCGCCGAGCTGTAGCGGGTACACCGTCTCCCCGGCCGCGGCCAGCGCCGCAATCCCCGAGGCATCGCACCAGCGGTGGCCGTGGATGTAGCGGTGTTCCAAAGCGGTGCGGTCCCGGGCGGACGGCTCGAACCGGTGGGTGCGGTGGACGAAGTAGAACTCCTCGCTGTCGATCAGCGAACCGTTGAACTCGAAGACCTCGTCGCGCCGCCACACCGGCCCGACCAGGTCGGCCGCCGCGACCCGTAGGCCCGTTTCCTCGGCCAACTCGCGCGCCGCCGCCTCGGCCAGCCGCTCGCCGGTACGCATTTCGCCGCCCACGGTGAACCACCACCGCGGCGCGGGGCGATCGGTGATCGCCGGATCCGATCCGCACAGCAGCAGTACCGCGCCGGTGTGGTCGAGCAGCACCACCCGCGCCGACGTGCGGTGGTTGAGCACCCCGTGATCGCGGTGGGCCAACGCGTGCGGCCGCTCGGCGATCTCGAAATAACTTGGCAGAGTGGCTGTTCCGCCGAGACGGAGGGCGCGCACCAGACGCCGCTCGGCCAGCGCGAGGGTGTCGCGCACCGCGTCGTTGTGGAACCGGCGGGCCAGCACCACCCGCGCCTCGGCGTCAGCCAGCTCGGCGATCAGCCCGGCCGGCAGAGACGCGGGATCGACCATCGCCAGCGCGCCGGACAGCTCGTTCTCCGCGTGTTCGCGCTCGGGGCGGGGCGCACCCTCGGCGGCGTCGGCCAGCGCCGCCAGTCGCCTGCCCTCCGACGCGCCTCCGTAGGCATCGATCGCCACAGCGCGCGCCACCACGGCGCGGCGGGCCAGCGCACCGTCGAGCGCCTGCCAGGACAGGTCGTAGCGCACGTTCAACCGGTCGAGCCGGTTGGCGGTTTGATACGCCCACACACCGGCCATCGCCAGCGCCAGGACCAGCAGGGCCACCGTGACCAACAGCCAGATCATCAGCTGGCCACCCGGACCTTGGCGCCCGCCCCGGCGACCGTCTCGTACACCCGCATGATCTGGTCGGCGACCACCGACCAGTCGTAGCCGAGCACCGCCTCGGAACCGGCCGCGACGTAGCGTTGCCGCAGCGCGTCGTCCTCCAGCACCGCGATCAGCCCGTCGGCCAGCGCGGCGCCGCTCCGGTTCGGGCCGACCGGCACCAGGCGGCCCAGCTTGCCGTCGAGCAGGACGCGCCGGAACGCGTGCAGGTCGCTGGTGACCACCGCGGTGCCGGCGGCCATCGCCTCCACCAGCACGATGCCGAAACTCTCGCCGCCGATGTTGGGAGCGCAGTACACGTCGGCGCTGCGCATCGCCGACGCCTTCCCCGCGTCGTCCACCAGGCCCAGGAAGCGGATGTGGCGCGCCAATTCGCCCGCGTGGGCGCGCAATTCGTGCTCGTCGCCGGGGCCGACGACCAGCAATTGCAGGTCCGCGAACCGCTCCACCACCCGCGGCAGGGCGTCGAGCAGCACCGACATGCCCTTGCGGGGCTCGTCGTAGCGGCCCAGGAACAGCACCGTCTTGCCCGGGCGCGGATACCCGTCCAGCAGCGGCGCGGAGGCGAACGAGGCGACATCGACGCCGTTGGGGATCTCCACCGCGTCGGTGCCCAGCGCCTCCATCTGCCAGCGCCGGGCCAGGTCGGACACCGCGATCCGGCCGACGATCTTCTCGTGCCAGGGCCGCAGCACCCCCTGGAACACCGTCAGCGTCAGCGACTTCGTCGTCGAGGTGTGAAACGTCGCGACGATCGGACCCTCGGCCACGCGCAGCGCCCACATCGACAGGCTGGGCGCGTTGGGTTCGTGCAGGTGCAGCACGTCGAAGTCGCCCTCGGCCAGCCAGCGCCGGACGCGGCCGTGCACCGCCGGGCTGAACTGCAGCCGCGCCACCGAGCCGTTGTAAGGAATCGGGATCGCCTTGCCGGCCGACACGACGTACTCGGGCAGCGACGCATCGGGGGACGCCGGGGCGAGCACGCTGACCTCGTGTCCGCGGGCGCGCATCACCTCGGCCAGCTGCAGCACATGCGACTGCACCCCGCCCGGTACGTCGAACGAGTACGGACACACCATTCCGATGCGCATCAGGCTTCCTTCGGGCGGGCCTGTCCGGCATCGGCACGGGGCGCAAGATCGGCCAGCCACTGCGGTTGCAGCATGTGCCAGTCCTCGGGGTGTGCGGCGATGTTCGTGGCGAACCGGTCGGCCAGCGCCTGGGTGATCGCACCGATGTCACCGCTGCTGCAGTCCAGGGCGGGGTGCAGCGAAATGCCCCAGCCGTCTTCTGCGAACCAGCAGTGCGCGGGCACCAGGGCGGCCCCGGTCTCGACGGCGAGCTTGGCGGGCCCGGCCGGCATCCGGGTGGGCTCGCCGAAGAAGTCGACCTGGACCCCGGCGCGGGTGAGGTCACGGTCGGCCAGCAGGCATACCGCCCGGTTGGCACGCAGCCGGTCGCACAACACGTCGAAGGGCGGTCGCTGTCCGCCGGACAGCGGCAGCACCTCGAAGCCCAGGCCCTCGCGGTAGGCGATGAAGCGCCGGTACAGCGACTCGGGTTTGAGGCGTTCGGCAACGGTGGTGAACGTGCCGTGCGTCTGCGCCATCCACACCCCGGCCATGTCCCAGTTACCGCTGTGCGGCAGTGCGAACACCGCTCCGCGGCCGGCGGCCAAGGCGGCGTCCATGTTCTCCACGCCGACGAATGAGGCGTCGAGCCGGCGCGCCAGCGTCCGGAGGTCCATGGTCGGCAGCCGGAACGCCTCACGCCAGTAGCGGGCATAGGACGCCAGCGAGGCCCGCATCAGCGGGTCAGGCACTTCGGCCGGCGCAACCCCGATGACGCGGGCCAGATTCTTGCGCAGCTGCGCCGGGCCGCCGCGCCGGGCCGCGTAGCGTGCCCCCGCGTCGAACGCGGTGCGGGCCGCGAATTCGGGCATCGTCCGCACCGCCCGCCAGCCGGTCGCATAGGTCCAGTCGCTGACGGCGCCGGTCAGCCGGTCCGGATTCAGGATCACGGCATGGGCTCCGACGCGCCGGGCGAGTTCCGCACCGTGCGCAGCCGCTGGACGCAGGTGAGCACGCTGGCCACCCCCAGCAACCACATCGCCACGGGCAGCGCGGGCTGCCACGCGAGCAAGGGAAAGTCCGACACTCCGGCGCCGGCCAGCACGATGATCAGCCGCTCCGGGCGTTCGATGAGTCCGCCGTCCCCGCGCAGCCCGCTGGCTTCCGCGCGCGCCTTGATGTAGGAGATGACCTGGGAGGTGACCAGGCAGATCGACGTCGCCGCCACCAGCAGGCGGTCGTGCAGGCCGAATGCCGCCCACCACAGCAGCCCGCCGAACACCGCGCCGTCGCTGACGCGGTCGCAGGTCGCGTCCAGCACCGCGCCGAAGCGGGTGCCGCCGCCACGTTCGCGGGCCATCGCCCCGTCGAGCATGTCGAACATGACGAAAAACGAGATCACCAGGGCGCCGACGAACAGCTTCCCCACCGGGAAAAGAGTCAGCGCCGCCGCCACCGACGCCACGGTGCCCACGACGGTGACGGCGTCCGGCGTCACACCGAGCCGCAACATGGCCCGCGCGGCGGGAGCGGTGATCCGCGCGAACGCCGCACGAGACAAGAAGGGGGCCTTACTCATGAGCCGCTCACGGCTGTCTGTCCCATTCGGTGGCCAGGAGCCGCCGCGTGTCGCGCAGCAACTGCGGAATCACCTTGGAACCGCCGATGATGGTGATGAAGTTCGCGTCGCCACCCCAGCGCGGTACGACGTGCACGTGCAGGTGCTCGGCCAGTGACCCACCCGCCGAGGTGCCCAGGTTCATGCCGACGTTGAAGCCGTGCGGTTGCGAGACGCTCTTGATCACGCGAATCGCCTTCTGAGTGAACGCCATCAGCTCGGCACTCTCCGGATCGGTCAGGTCCTCGAGCTCGGAGACCTTCCGATAGGGCACCACCATCAGATGCCCAGGGTTGTAGGGATACAGGTTGAGCACGGCGTAGACGAGTTCGCCGCGCGCGACCACCAGCCCGTCCTCGTCGGAAAGACGGGGAATGTCGGTGAACGGCTCCTCGGGTTTGGCGTCGTCGCGCTTGCGCGGCGCTTCGGCCAGATAGGTCATCCGGTAGGGCGTCCACAGGCGTTGCAGGTGATCGCACTCGCCGACACCGGTGTCGAGAATGGTCTCGTCGGCGTTTTCCGCGCCCTCCTGCGATTCACTCACCACGTGCCACCTTCACCAGTTCTGCTGTGGGAGAAGAATTCTCGCGGTCGGCGATCCAGCTCACGATGGCATCGACCGCGCTGTCGCGCGCCACGCCGTTGATCTGGCTGCGGTCGCCGAAACGGAAACTCACCGCCCCGGCCGCCGCGTCGCGGTCACCGGCCAGCAGCATGAACGGCACCCGCTGGGCGGTGTGGTGGACGATCTTCTTGGCCATCCGGTCGTCACTGCCGTCCACCTCGACCCGCACCCCACGCGACTTCAACTGCGCAGCAACGTCTTCCAGATAGGGGACATGCTCGTCGGCCACCGGGATGCCGACCACTTGAACGGGCGCCAGCCATGCCGGGAAAGCCCCCGCGTAGTGCTCGGTCAGGATGCCGAAGAACCGCTCGATCGAGCCGAACAGCGCCCGGTGGATCATCACCGGGCGCCGGCGGGCGCCGTCGGACGCGGTGTACTCGAGTGCGAAGCGCTCGGGGAAGTTGAAATCCACCTGGATGGTCGACATCTGCCAACTGCGGCCGAGCGCGTCGCGGGCCTGCACCGAGATCTTGGGGCCGTAGAACGCCGCACCTCCGGGATCGGGAACCAGCTCCAGGCCCGACTCGGCCGCCACCTGCGCCAGTGATTCGGTGGCCTGCTCCCACATCTCGTCGGAGCCGACGAACTTCTCCGGGTCCTTGGTGGAGAGCTCCAGGTAGAAGTCCTCCAGCCCGTAGTCGCCGAGCAGCTCGAGCACGAACCGCAGCAGCGACGCCAGCTCGCCGTGCAGCTGCTCGCGGGTGCAGAAGATGTGCGAGTCGTCCATGGTGAACCCGCGCGCCCGGGTCAGCCCGTGCACCACGCCGGACTTCTCGTAGCGGTACACGGTTCCGAATTCGAAGAGCCGCAAAGGCAGTTCGCGGTACGACCGCCCCCGCGAGGCGAAGATCAGCGTGTGCATCGGGCAGTTCATCGGCTTGAGGTAGTAGTCCTGGCCCGGCTTGCGCACCGTTCCGTCGTCGTCGTACTCGGCGTCGAGGTGCATCGGCGGGTACATGCCCTCGGCGTACCAGTCCAGGTGGCCCGAGGTGTGGAACAGCTGCGCCTTGGTGATGTGCGGGGTGTTGACGAACTCGTAGCCGGCCTCGATGTGCTTGCGCCGCGAGTACTCTTCGAGTTCACGGCGCACGATGCCGCCCTTGGGGTGGAAAACTGCCAGGCCGGAACCGATTTCGTCGGGGAAGCTGAACAGATCCAGCTCGGCACCCAGCTTGCGGTGGTCGCGGCGCTGAGCCTCCTCGATCAGTTCGAGGTGGCGCTCCAGCGCCTCGGCCGACTCCCAGGCGGTGCCGTAGATGCGTTGCAGGCTGGCATTTCTCTGATCGCCCCGCCAGTAGGCGGCCGAGCTGCGGGTCAGCTTGAACGCCGGGATGTGCCTGGTGGTCGGGATGTGCGGTCCGCGGCACAGGTCACTCCAGACCCGTTCCCGGGTGCGGGGATTGAGGTTGTCGTAGGCGGTGAGCTCCTCGCCCCCGACCTCCATGACCTCGGGGTCGCCGGATTTGTCGTCGACGAGTTCGAGTTTGAAGGGCTCGCCGGCCAGCTCGGCGCGCGCGGCGTCCTTGGACTCGTAGACCCGCCGGTCGAACAGCTGCCCGTCCTTGACGATCTGACGCATCCGCTTCTCCAGCGCCGCCAGGTCCTCGGGTGTGAACGGCTCCGGGACCTCGAAGTCGTAGTAGAAGCCGTCGGTGATCGGCGGCCCGATGCCCAGCTTGGCCTGCGGGAACAGGTTCTGGACGGCCTGGGCCAACACGTGGGCGGTGGAGTGCCGGATGACGCTGCGCCCCTCCTCGGTGTCGGCTGCCACCGGGACGACCTCGGCGTCGGCGTCGGGTACCCAGCTCAGGTCGCGCAGCGTGCCCTCGGCGTCGCGCACCACCACGATCGCGTCGGGCGCCCCGCGCCCGGGCAGCCCCGCGTCCCGCACGGCGGCGGCCGCGGTGGTCCCCGCGGGAACCCGGATCGTCACTGCTCCGGGGGCGGGGTCGGCGGGGGCGCTCATCGGGTCGGTTCTCCAAGCTTCGGGTGCGGTGATGATCGCTGCCATGCTATCGGGGCCGGGGCACCTCAGGGCTGCCCAGGCTTGAGCCGCACGAACAGCGCCTCGGCCTCGGCCAGCAGCTCCGCACCGTCGCTGAGCCGGCCCGACACGAAGATCTTGCGCCCGTCGACCCGGTCGATACCGGCGTCGAACTGCAGTTCCTGCTCGATCGGCACGATGTGGCGGTAGTCGACCTTGAGGTAGGCCGTGCGCTGGAAGGGGCCGCCGGTGAGCACCGAGGACGTCAGCCCCAGCACGCTGTCGAACAGCATCCCCAGGCAGCCGCCGTGCACGGCGCCGTTGCGTCCCAGATGGAACCGGGCGAACCGGGCCCAGCCGCGGATCCGGCCGTCGTCGGTTTTGTGCGCCGACATCGGGATCGCGAGGATGTTGCCGCGCATCGGCAGGTCCATCCGGCGGCCCGACGGGGAGCGCCACTCGTCGGCGTCGTACGGGCTCAGCAGCGCCGACACCTTCTCCAGCAGGTTGGCCGCCTCGGTGATCACCTCGTCGGGTGCGTCGACGGCGCGCGCGTGGTCCTGCATCCTGCGCACCGCGTCGACGAACCGGCCGTAGTCGGGTCCGCCCTTGGTCGTCGGTTCGGGAGGATTGAATCCGCCGCCGGGGTGCCGGGCCTGGTCGCTGGTCACCGGGACACCGTATCCGCCTTCGCCCCGGCGCGGTCAGGCGTTCTGTTCCCCGACGGCGCCGAGCAGTTCGACCTCTTGTTCGCTCAACTCGATCGCGGCGGCGGCCACGTTCTCCTCCAGGTGGGCCACCTTGGAAGTGCCCGGGATCGGCAACATCACCGGCGAGCGGTTGAGCAGCCACGCCAGCGCCAGCTGCGACGGTGTCGCGTCGTGCTCGGCGGCTATGTGCCCAGCGGCCCGTCCGGGTCCGCCAGCGGTCCGGCGGCCAGCGGGAACCACGGGATGAAGCCGATGCCCTGGCTCGTCGCGGCCTCCAGCAGCGGCTCGGCGCCCCGGGCGGACAGGTTGTACATGTTCTGCACCGACACGATCTCGGTGATCTGCTGGGCCGCGGTGAGCTGGTCGACGTTGACCTCCGACAGGCCGATGTGGCGGATCTTGCCCTCGTTCTTCAAGGCCACCAGCTCGCCCAACTGATCGGCCAGCGGGAAGTCCGGGTCGATGCGGTGCAGCTGGTACAGGTCGATGGTGTCGACGCCGAGGCGGCGCAGGCTCATCTCGCATTCCTGGCGCAGATACGTCGGATTTCCCAGCGGAACCCAGACGTCCGGGCCGGTGCGCAGCAGTCCGGCCTTGGTCGCGATCACCAGGCCCTGATAGGGATGCAGGGCTTCGCGGATGATCTCTTCGGACACGTAGGGGCCGTACGAGTCGGCGGTGTCGATGAAGTTGACGCCCAACTCGGCGGCGCGCCGCAGCACCCGGACGCATTCGCCGCGGTCGGCGGGCGGGCCCCATACCCCCTTGCCGGTCAGGCGCATGGCGCCGAAACCGAGCCGGTTGACGCTCAGATCGCCGCCGATGGTGAACGTTGCGGGCGCGTGGGTAAATCGCTGTGTGGTCACATCGTCGACCGTACGCCGGAAACCGGACCGCGCATCCCGGCGTGGCAAGCTGGGCGGGTGGACCTACAAGCGCTGGAACAACTTCCGCTCACCTATCCCGAGGTGGGTGCGACGGCCGCCGGCCGGCGGCCCGCCGGGTACGGCCACCTCCACGTGGAGGCCCGGATCGGCACCGGGCGCCAGCGATTCGAGCAGGCCGCCGACGCCGTCATGCGCTGGGGGATGCAACGCGGGTCGGGCCTGCGGGTACAGGCCAGTTCACAGACCGTGGTCCTGGACGCGGTGGTGGTGGTGCGGATGGGTTTTCTGCCCGCACCGTGCCGCGTGGTGTACGTCGTCGACGAACCCGACATCCGGGGCTTCGGCTACGGCACGCTTCCAGGTCACCCGGAGTCCGGCGAGGAACGCTTCGTCGTGCGCCACGACCCGGCCACCGCCGCGGTGTTCGCGGAGGTGTCGTCGTTCTCCCGTCCCGCGACCTGGTGGAGCAAGGCGGGCGGGCCGGTGGTGGCGGTGGCCCAGCGTCTCATCGCCAAGCGCTACCTGCGCGCCGTCTGACGCCCGGCAGGACCACGGAGTCCCTGACGGCGTCGCCTGTGCGGGCCCCTGGGATTGCGGGTGGGGGCCGAACGGTCAACCGGCTAGCAGGGATACCCCCGCTACGACCAACGCCATCACCTTGAGCACCTCCAAACCGACGTAGAAGTAGTGGGCGCGAGAGCGTGGCGCGTCCAGTCCGGCGAGGACCTGGTCGGAACGAGCGGTCAGCGAGGGACGCACCGCCAGCAGCTGGGCCAGGAGCGCCGCAACGGCCACGCCCAGCGCCACGGCGGATCGCACCGGTACCGGGCCGGCGGCCACGGTCGCCACGATCACGACGGCGAAGCCGATCTCGACGGCATTGAGCGCGCGGAAGACCAGGCGGCCGATGCCCAGCCCGAGCGGCAGCGTTACACCGGGCGCACGGAACTTCAGCGGCGCCTCCAGGAACGAGATGGCCAGCACCATGCCCAGCCAGACAAAGGTGACCGCAACCGCGACCGCCGACGCGCCGATCATCGGGCGTCCGCCCGCGGCGTCAGGTGCGCCACGCACAGATCGGGTTGGACGAACGCGTCGAGGCTGCTCACCGAGACCGGCGACCCCCAGGCCGCCAGGGCGCCCTGCATCACGCCGAGGTGGGCGGGGCAGACGATGCCGGTGTCGTTTTCGGCGATCTCCAGGAAAGGGCAGTGCCGCAAGCCGATCTGCTCCCGCCCCTCGGCCGTGCGGTACTCGGGGGCGAATCCGAGGTCGTCGAGCAGTCCGAACAGTCGATCGACGGCCTCCGCGGCTCCGATGG
>NZ_JBYCLC010000053.1:0-10175 GCF_057473685.1 Mycobacterium sp. TH-M116
CTCGACGAGGCGGGCAATCTGCGCATCACCGACCGGCTCAAGGACATGTACATCTGCGGCGGTTTCAACGTCTACCCCGCCGAGGTCGAGCAGGTGCTCGCCCGGCTGGACGGAGTGGCCGACGCCGCGGTGATCGGGGTTCCCGACGAGCGCCTCGGCGAGGTCGGCCGCGCCTTCCTGGTGACACGGCCCGGCTCCGACCTCGACGAGGAATCGGTGATCGCCTACAGCCGTAAGCATCTGGCGAACTTCAAGGCACCGAGGTCGGTCCGGTTCGTCGAAACGCTGCCGCGCAACGCGGGCGGCAAGGTGGTCAAATCACAACTGCGGGAGCTGGTCTGATGGATCTGGACCTGGATGACGAGGTACTGGCCTTTGCGGCCGAGGTACGCGAGTTCCTGGCAGACAACGCCGATTCGATCCCGACGAAGTCCTACGACAACGCCGAAGGCTTCGCCCAGCACCGGCGTTGGGACCGTGTGCTGTTCGACGCCGGCCTGTCGGTGATCACGTGGCCGCAGCGCTACGGGGGACGCGACGCGTCACTGCTGCACTGGGTGGTGTTCGAGGAGGAGTATTTCCGCGCCGGGGCGCCCGGCCGGGCCAGCGCGAACGGCACGTCGATGCTGGCCCCGACGCTGTTCGCGTACGGCACCTCCGAGCAGCTCGACCGTGTCCTGCCGAAAATGGCCAGCGGCGAACAGATTTGGGCGCAGGCATGGTCGGAACCGGAATCCGGCAGCGACCTCGCGTCGCTGCGGTCGACGGCCACCAAGACCGACGGCGGTTGGCTGCTGGGCGGGCAGAAGATCTGGAGTTCGCGGGCACCGTTCGCCGAGATGGGATTCGGGCTGTTCCGGTCCGACCCCGCGGCCGAGCGCCATCGCGGACTGACCTATTGCATGTTCGATCTGAAGGCCGACGGCGTCACCGTGCGCCCGATCGCCCAACTCGGCGGCGACACCGGCTTCGGCGAGATTTTTCTCGACGACGTCTTCGTGCCCGACGCCGACGTCATCGGCACCCCCGACGACGGCTGGCGCGTGGCGATGAGCACCTCGAGCAACGAACGGGGGATGTCGCTGCGCAGCCCGGCGCGATTCATGGCGGCGGCCGAGCGGTTGGTGCGGCTGTGGAAGGACGGCGGATCCCCACCGGCGTTCTCCGAGCGGGTGGCCGGGGCGTGGATCGACGCGCAGGCCTATCGGCTGCAGACGTTCGGCACGGTGACCAGGCTCGCCGCCGGCGGCGAGTTGGGCGCGGAATCCTCGGTGACCAAAGTGTTCTGGTCCGATCTCGACGTGGCGATACACCAGACCGCGCTCGACCTCCTGGCCGCCGACGGCGAGCTCGCGGGCCCCTGGACCGACGGCCTGCTGTTCGCCCTGGGCGGCCCGATCTACGCCGGCACCAACGAGATCCAGCGCAACATCATCGCCGAGCGGCTGCTGGGACTACCTCGGGAGAAGTCCGGGGGCACGAAGTGAAATTCGCTCTCGACGAACAACAGCGGGACTTCGCGGCCAGCATCGACGCGGCGCTCGGCGCCGCGGACCTGCCGTCGGCGGTTCGGGCGTGGTCCGCGGGTGACGTCGCGCCCGGGCGCACGGTGTGGCAACGACTGGCCGACCTCGGTGTCACCGCACTGGCCGTACCGGAGCGGTTCGACGGCCTGGACGCCCATCCGGTGGACCTGGTGGTCGCACTCGAACGCCTCGGACGCTGGTGCGTGCCCGGGCCGGTGGCCGAATCTATCGCCGTAGCACCGGTTTTGCTGGCCACTGAAGACCAAGCTGACCGCTGCGCCGCGCTGGCCGCAGGCAAACTGATCGCCACCGTGGCGCTGCCGCCGCAGCAACCGCGCGCCGTGGACGCCGGGGCGGCCGGGCTGGTGCTGCTGGCCACCGGGGACGATGTCACCACAGCCGAGCCCGGCCGACAGCACGAGTCCGTCGACCCCAGCCGGCGCCTCTACGATGTGGCGGCGACCGGCGAGATCTGGCACGCGGACATTCCGCGCGCCTACGAATTCGGGGCGCTGGCCACCGCCGCGCAACTGGTCGGCGCCGCCGAGGCGCTGCTGCACGCCGCGGTCGACTACGCCAAGCAGCGCACCCAGTTCGGCCGGGTGATCGGTTCCTATCAGGCGATCAAGCACAAGCTCGCCGACGTCCACATCGCGGTCGAGCTGGCCCGCCCGCTGGTGTACGGCGCGGCGCTGTCGCTGAAGCCCCGCGACGTCAGCGCCGCCAAAGCCGCTGCCGCCGAGGCGGGGCTGCTGGCGGCGCGCTCGGCGCTGCAGACCCACGGCGCCATCGGCTTCACCGGAGAACACGACCTGTCGCTGTGGCTGCTGCGGGTGCAGGCACTGCGCTCGGCCTGGGGTACCCCGGAGGAGCATCGACGGCGAGTGCTGGAGGCGTTGTGACGATCACCGAAGAACGGGCGATGCTGCGGCAGAGCGTGGCGGCGATGGTCGCCAAGCACGCGACGCCGCAGGCGGTGCGCGCCGCCATGGAGTCCGAGCGGGGCTACGACGAGTCGCTGTGGCGGCTGTTGTGCGAGCAGGTCGGCGCCGCCGCGCTGGTCATACCCGAGGAGCTGGGTGGTGCCGGCGGCGAATTGGCCGACGCCGCAACCGTTGTGCAGGAACTCGGCCGCGCCCTGGTGCCCTCCCCGCTGCTGGGCACGACCCTGGCCGAGCTGGCGCTGCTGGCGGCGCCCGAGCCCGACACCGACGCGCTGGAACGCCTCGCCGAAGGCAACTCGATCGGCGCGGTGGTGCTCGACGCCGACTATGTGGTCAACGGCGACGTCGCCGACGTCGTCGTGGCGGTGGCCGACGGGAAGTTGAGCAGGTGGACGCGCTTCACGGCCGAGCCCGTCGCCACCATGGACCCCACCCGCCGGCTCGCCCGCATCCGGCCGGACGAGGCCGAGGCCATCGGCCCCGACCCCGGCCTGGCCGACGCCGCGGCCGTCCTGCTGGCCGCCGAGCAGATCGGTGCCGCCGAACGCTGCCTGGAGCTGACCGTCGAGTACGCCAAGAACCGCGTCCAGTTCGGCCGGCCGATCGGCAGCTTCCAGGCGCTCAAGCATCGGATGGCCGACCTCTACGTCGCCGTGTCCGCGGCCAAGGCGGTGGTCTCCGACGCGTGCACCGACCCCACTCCGGCCAACGCCGCCGCCGCACGACTGGCCGCCACGGAGACGCTCTGCGCCGTGGCCGGCGAGGGAATCCAGCTGCACGGTGGGATCGCCATCACCTGGGAACACGACATGCACCTGTACTTCAAACGCGCGCACGGCAGCGCGCACCTGCTCGCCCCGACACGAGAGCTGCTGCGACGACTTGAATCCGAGGTGCTGACGACCCCGTGAACGCCCACGTCTCGCGACGCGCCGGCATCCCGCCGTTCTACGTGATGGACGTGTGGCGGGCTGCCGCGCAGCGCCAGCACAGCCACGGCGACCTGGTGAATCTCTCGGCGGGCCAGCCCAGCGTGGGCGCACCCGAGCCGGTGCGCGCGGCCGCGGCCGCCGCCCTGCACCTCGACCAGCTCGGCTACACCGTGGCGTTGGGGCTGCCCGAGCTGCGCGCCGCGATCGCGGCGGACTACCGGCGCCGGCACGGAATCGACGTCGAGCCCGACGCGGTCGTCGTCACCACCGGCTCATCGGGCGGGTTTCTGCTCGCCTTCCTGTCGTGCTTCGACGTCGGCGACCGGGTGGCGCTGGCCAGTCCCGGGTATCCCTGCTACCGAAACATATTGTCGGCGTTGGGCTGCGAGGTGGTCGACATCCCCTGCGGGCCGCAGACCCGCTTCCAGCCGACCGCACGGATGCTTGCCGAGCTCGACCCGCCGGTGCAGGGGGTGATCGTCGCGAGCCCGGCCAACCCGACCGGCACGGTCATCGCGGCGGACGAACTGGCCGCGATCGCGTTGTGGTGCGAGGACTGCGGTGTCCGGCTGATCAGCGACGAGGTTTACCACGGGCTGGTCTACGACCACGCGCCGCAGACCAGCTCCGCATGGCAGACGTCACGAAACGCACTGGTGGTCAACAGCTTTTCCAAGTACTTCGCGATGACGGGATGGCGGCTGGGCTGGCTGCTGGTGCCGCCCGAGCTGCGGCGCGCGGTGGACTGCCTCACCGGCAACTTCACGATCTGCCCGCCGGTGCTGTCCCAGGTCGCCGCGGTCGCCGCGTTCACCCCGGAGGCGATCGCCGAGGCCGACGGCCACCTGCGCCAGTACGCGATCAACCGGTCGCGGCTGCTCGACGGGCTGCGCCGCATCGGGCTCGACCGGCTGGCCCCCACCGACGGTGCGTTCTACGTGTACGCCGACGTCTCGGACTTCACCGACGACTCGCTCGGGTTCTGCTCGAAGTTGCTGAGCGACACCGGCGTTGCGATCGCGCCGGGCATCGACTTCGACACCGCGCGCGGCAACGCGTTCGTCCGGCTGTCGTTTGCCGGGCCCACGAGCGACGTCGACGAGGCGCTGCGGCGCATCGGCCCCTGGCTTGCGGCGCGCTAGTCGAGAAGCCCGTCGAGGCGCGCCTCAAGAGCGGACCGGTCGCCGACGCCGGCCACCTCGATGCCGAATCGCCCACTGAGGGCATCGACGACGGCGGCCGCGTCGGGTAGTTCGATCTTCTCGCTGCCGTCGGCCCGGTGACACGTGAGCTCGCGACCGGCCAGGCTCAGCCGGCCGTCGTCGGTGACCAGCGCGGCCATCAGACCGGTCACGAAGATCGACGAGGGGTGAGTCGAGACGAACCAGCTGCCCACCTGCAGGTCGACATCCGGCTCGGTTCGCGTGCTGAACTCGTAGAGCGGTTGCCATTCACCGCGAACCATGACCTGCAAGAGCAGCTCCTCGCCGCGGTCCTGAAGCCGGTACGGCTCGTGCATGGTCTGTTGCACGCTGCCGGTCTCGATACGCAGCGGCGAGGTCGGCGTCTGGCCGCCGAAACCGACGTCGACGAGATAGGGCCTGCAGGAGCCGGGGAACCGCACCGCCAGCAGCGTGTGCGTCCGCGTCGGGAAAGGAGCATCGGGCGGGCGCATCGCGACCACCCGCGCGCCCAGCCGCCGCACCCGGAAGCCGAGTTCGGCCAGCGCGTATCCCATGAGCCCGTTCTGCTCGTAGCAGTAGCCGCCCCGCCGCCGGCGGACCAGCTTGTCGTAGAGGGCCGCCGCGCTCAGGTCATCGACAGGTACCCCCAGCACCGGATCGAGATTTTCGAACGGAATCGCCCGCGTGTGGGCAGTCACCAGCTCCTGCAGCACCTGCAAGCTCGGCTCGGGGGCGCCGCGATAGCCGATGCGGTCGAAATACCCGTTCACATCCAAAGACATGATGCCATTCTGCTGTCAGCTGCCGTGCAGCTGCGGAACCGCTTCGACAGCTGATACCCATGGGGGTATTATCGGGCGATGTTCACCGATCGCGAGACCACGGCGGAAGGACGGGCCCATGGCTGACGTCGAACTCTATCTCGATCCGGTTTGCCCGTTTTCCTGGGTCACCTCGCGGTGGCTGCTCGATGCGGCATCCGCAACCCCCACGACGGTGATCCTGCGGCAGATGAGCCTGGCCGTTCTGAATGAGGGCAAGGAGCTCGAGGGCAAGCAACAACGCATGATGGAACGGTCGCGCCGGCTGGGACGCCTGTTCGCCGCAGCCGTCGGCAAACACGGGGGGGATGCGTTCGCCCGCCTCTACGACTCGCTGGGCACCCGGATCCAGATGCGCGAGGACGAGCTGAGCAGCGCCGAGATCAAGGAGTCGCTGGCCCGCTGCGGACTCCAGGAATCGCTCTCCGACGCCCTCGACGACAGCAGTTTCGACGAAGACGTCAGGCTCAGCCACCAAACCGGCCAAGACACCCTGGGCGGCACCGCCGGCAGCCCGGTCATCGTGATCGGCGGACGCGGGTTCCATGGCCCGGTCCTGACCGCGATCCCGAGCCACGAGAACGGCGTCCGTCTGCTCGACGCGGTCCTCGCCGCCGCACTGACCCCCGAATTCGCCACGCTGCAACGGCCCGTCCAGGGGCCGCCCACACTCGAGGAGGCTCCCCGCTGATGTGTCATCCCGTCACATGCCGCACCTGCGGAAAAACAACCTGGTCCGGATGCGGAGCACACGTGGAACAGGTCCGCCGAACCGTGCCCGCATCGCAGTGGTGCCCGGGCCACCCCAAGGAACCCGGGCAACGCTGGTGGCAACGCGGCCGCAACTGACCCGGCTGGGCGCGCACGTTCCGCGCGCCCAGCCACACGGCTCCCTCAACGCGACCGCGACCTGCTCCGGCCGCCCCATGTGGTGAATCGGGTGACGACCGAGTCCCTGACAACCGGCTTCTTGAGGCCGCGGCTGTCAACGAGCGGCTCACCGGTCGCGTCGGCGATCATGCGTCGAATCTCCGCCCGCCCTTGCGCCAGTGCCGCCAGATCGGACGGATCGCACGCGAGCCGGACAGCGGGAAGCACCTCGACTTCGAGGGCGGCGGGCCGGTATGGCCGGCCCCGCATCACCTCCCGCGGGCCCTTCAGCGCCAACGGGACGATCGGGATTCCCGCGCTGGCGGCCAGCTTGAACGCACCGAGCCGGAAAGGGTAGATACCCGGGGTGTCGCGGCGTTCGCCCTCAGGGAATATGTGGATCGATACATCCTCTCTCAGCAGCGCCTGCATTCGCTCGTAGGACGCCAGCGAGGATTCCACCGAGCCGGGATCGAGGGCTATGACGCCGAGGCGTTCGGCGAGCACCCCGAACAAGCCGGTGAACAGTCGCCCCTTTCCGGTCATCGAAACCGGCCGGTCCAGAGCGCCGACGAGCAGGAGGGGATCCATGTCGGTGGGGTGATTGCTGACGTAGAGCGCCTGACCATCGGGGAGCGGGACACCCGTGCGCCGAAACGACATCCCGGTCGCAGCGAACCAAAGGCGAAGTGTGCGTCGCGCGAAGCGCCACGTGCCGGCCCGACCCCGAACCCACAGTGCCGAGCCCGCGAAGATCAGCACGACGAGCATCGTCATGCCGGCGATGTAGGCACCGACGACGCTCTGGCGACACCGGTCAGCTACTGTTCGCGCTCGGTACCAGCCCAGCCGGGCGATCGTCGTGGCCGGCCGCCAACGTCCCGCTGTGCTCTTGCCCAAGGTTCCGTCCCGATACGCCTGCCGGGTTTCTTGGCGTCGCAGCTTGCCGCTGGACGTCTTGAGCACGCTGCCACGCGGTACCAGCATGACGTCGTCGGCCGATGTACCCGTTGTCTCGACGACCGCCGCACGGATCAGAGCTTTGAGTTCGTCGTGGCATCCGGCCTCGGCGGCGGTTTCGGCGACCACCACTATGCCCTCGCCGTGCTCCGGCATCTCCTCACCGAACGCGATCACGCACCCTTTGCGCACGCCGGGCAAATCGCCGACAGCCTGCTCGATGTCCTGGGGGTGGTAGTTGCGGCCTGCCTTGATGATCAGGTCCTTGACGCGTCCGGTGATGAACAGTTCCCCGTCGGCCAGGTAGCCCAGGTCGCCGGTATCGAGCCAGTCGCCCATCCGAACCGCGGCGGTGGCTTCCGGTCGGCCGAAATAACCGGCCATCACCGACTTCCCCCGGATCAGCACACGGCCCTCGTTGCGCTCCGCTATCGGCTCATGCCCCTGGCCCGTCGCGTCGACGACTCGGACCTGCTGATCACCGATAGGCGTGCCGACGGAAACCAGGCTGCGTATCCGGGATCCGGGGCCCGCGGGTACCGCGCGACGGTCCACCGCCAGCCGATCGGCGTCGACGTTGTCCACCCGCGGCCCGCCGAGCGCGAACGTCACCGCAACACACGTTTCCGCGAGTCCGTAGGCGGGAGTGAACGCGCTCCGTTGGAAGCCGTAGGGCTCGAAGCGACGGCAAAAATCGTCGAGGGCGCTGACCCGGATGGGCTCCGCCCCCAGCGCCGCGAATGTGATGCTGGAAAGGTCCACTCCGGCGATGTGGTCATCCGAGACGCGCCGCGTGACATGGTTGAGCCCGAAGGTCGTGGTCGCGACGGCGTTCGCCCGAAACCTGTCGATGGCCCACAGCCAGGACGCCGGCTTGGTCAGGAAATCGACCGGCGACATCATCACGATCGTGACTCCTGTGCAGAGCCCTACCCCCATCCAGCTCCCGATGAGCCCGAAGTCGTGGTAGAGCGGCATCCAGGACACCGCGACATCCGAGGGACGCAGGCCGGCGCGAACGGTCATCTCGCTGATCGCTCGGATGTTCGCCATCAGGTTGGCGTGCGTCAGCGCCACACCCTTGGGGTCTCCCGTACTTCCAGACGTGTATTGGATCAGCGCGAGCTCGCAGGGCGACTCGACACAGAAGGATCCCGCGCCGCCGGTGAGGGAGTCCACCGTCGCGGATTCCCGCAGGCTTGGCGTAGCCCGACACAGCAGCTCCGCAGCACCTTTGAACTGCGGATCAGAGACGATGAAAGCCGCGCCGGCACTTCGCAGAATCCGACTTTGCCGCCGGACATAGCCATCCAGCTCGTCGAGTCGCACGGGCGGATAAATCGGTACGGGAACCCCTCCCGCACACAGCGCGGCCACGAAGGCGACGAAGAAGTCGGGACCGGTCAGCGCCACAATCGCGACGCGGTCTCCGGTTCCCAAGCCGAGGTTTGCCAATCCCGCAGCTGCGCGCCGTCCGCGGTCCCAGAGTTCACCGAAATCCAGCACACTCACGTGCCCATCCGCCGTGAGGAACTTCAGGTGGGGATGCCGGCCGTCCTTGTCGGCGCGAAAACGTAGCAGATCGAGCAGATTCGACGCCTCCGGCAGCGTCTGCGACAGGTTCGATATCGACGCGTCCCGGGTCGATACCTGCGGAAGCCGCGCGACGGCCGGTCGGCCCGTGGCCGCCCCACCGGCGCCGAGCGCTTGATCGACCGCCTCCAGGACATCACGCGGCCGGCGAAACCTTCCGACCCCGTCGGCAGGTAACTCGACTGCGTACGCACCACCGACCCGGATCAACAGGTCGGCCAGTTCGATGCTGCCCAGCCCGAGTTGCTCCTCGAAATCGAGATCGAGGATATCGGGATCGTCGATCTGCCCCAGACCCGCATCCCGCAGCACACCTGCCAGCTCCTCGCGCAGGCGTTGCTCAGACTGCATTCGTACCGGACCCCTTTCAGCCGTCGCCGGCTTCGCGCCCGTGTACACGACGCCAGGTCCAACGCCGGCGAAGGTATGCGGCGGACCTCCGCAACCCCTGGGAGGATCCACCACGAGCAGTGGCCCTGCCAGAACACCCGCGAACTGCATTGCCGGAGTCCACCGACGGTGCGGTCCGCATCGTCGAAAAGTCTTGAACCCGATTTCCCAGATTGCCCGTCCTGGAGGGATTCACCACGCTACCTTGAAACCGGGTCGCTGAGGACAGGTTTGAATTGCACCTGGTGAAGGGCTGTCGACACCGTCGAGCCGTCCGCCGCCGAATGTGGGCTCACACAGCACCGGTGACTGGACAAAGCCCTTGGCTACCAGACACCGACCCGGTGCGAGGCCGCGGTCCCAGGCATTTGACGGGCACCTCACAGCCCCGGTGAGCATAGTTTTGGATACACAAACGTTGTAACGAGTCAACAAGCACAAACAATTTTTGATGAAGACAGTGTGATGAAGACAGTGTGATGAAAACAGCACGGATGACGGCGAGGAAGTGACATGGGTGAACACGGCAACACGCCCGAGTACCTCAATCCCAGAGACTCCCACGCCTTTTTCCGTGGCGGGAACACACAAAGCGAACTCATCGCGATCTGCTTCGTCGACCGTCCCGCCGACGACTCTGAACCTGTGTTCGACCAGGTTCGGGAGCGCGTCAATGCCCGGGTGAACTCTATTCCCCGGCTGATGCAGCACGTAGTCGCCACTCCGCTGAAGTTGGCCCCGCCCGCGTGGTTCGACGCCGAAGACTTCGATCTCGACCATCACCTGCAGAGCCGACGTGTTTCCGGGGGGCAATTCCCGGAGCTGATGCAGGCGGTCGAGGACCTACTCGAGCCACTCGACCTGCGACGTCCACCGTGGCGGGTCTACATCGTCGAAGGTTTTCAGGACGGCAAGTGGGCCATCGTCGTCCAGGTCCATCATGTCCTGGGCGATG
>NZ_JBYCLC010000054.1:0-11785 GCF_057473685.1 Mycobacterium sp. TH-M116
CCGCATCGCCGACATGGGGTTCGACGTCGTGTACCTTCCGCCGATCCATCCGATCGGCAAGGTACACCGTAAGGGCCGCAACAACTCTCCCACCGCGGCACCCGGAGACGTGGGCTCGCCGTGGGCGATCGGCAGCGACGAAGGCGGTCACGACGCGATTCACCCGGACCTGGGTACTATCGACGAATTCGACGAATTCGTTTCTGCCACAAAGGCTTTGGGCATGGAGGTGGCGCTGGATCTGGCGCTGCAGTGCGCACCGGATCATCCCTGGGCCAGCCAACACCGGGAATGGTTCACCGAGCTGCCGGACGGCACCATCGCCTACGCCGAGAACCCGCCGAAGAAATACCAGGACATCTATCCGCTCAATTTCGACAACGACCCGGCGGGCCTGTACGACGAGGTTCTGCGGGTATGCCTGCACTGGATCGACCACGGTGTCAAGATCTTTCGGGTCGACAACCCGCACACCAAGCCACCGGACTTCTGGGCCTGGCTGATCGCCCGGATCAAAGATCACGACCCCGACGTGCTCTTCCTCTCCGAGGCCTTCACCCCGCCGGCCCGCCAGTACGGTCTGGCCAAGCTCGGCTTCACCCAGTCCTACAGTTACTTCACCTGGCGCACGGCCAAATGGGAGCTCACCGAATTCGGCAACGACATCGCGACACTGGCCGACTTCCGCCGGCCGAACCTCTTCGTCAACACCCCCGACATCCTGCACGCGATTCTGCAGCACAACGGTCCCGGCATGTTCGCCATCCGCGCCGTGCTGGCCGCCACGATGGGCCCGGCCTGGGGCGTCTACTCCGGTTACGAACTCTTCGAGCACCGCGCGGTGCGGGAAGGCAGCGAGGAATACCTGAACTCGGAGAAGTACGAACTGCGTCCCCGCGACTATGCGAGCGCACTCGCCGAAGGTCGGTCCCTCGAGCCGTTCATCAGGCAACTCAACGCGATCCGCCGACTACATCCCGCGCTTCAGCAACTGCGCACCATTCATTTCCACCACGTGGACAACGACGCGCTGCTGGCCTACAGCAAGTTCGACCCGGCCACGGGCGACTGCGTGTTGACGGTGTTGACCCTCAACGCGTTCGGACCCGAGGAAGCCACCCTGTGGTTGGACATGGCGGGATTGGGTATGGAACCCTACGAGCGATTCTGGGTACGCGACGAGATAACGGGACATGAATTCCAATGGGGACAAGCGAATTATGTTCGCCTGGACCCTACGCAAGCAGTCGCGCACATCGTCAACATGCCACTTATACCGAAAGAATCCCGGATCACACTGTCACGCAGGCGATGAACGCACCCGGAGGTGAGAGGGACATGAGCAGAGCCGACCAAATCGCCGCAAAGCACCTGGCGCCAGACCGCGACGATCTGTCGCGCCTGGTGGCCGGCACACACTACGACCCGCACGGCATCCTGGGCGCTCACGAGTACGACGACCACACCGTCATCCGGGCGTTCCGGCCGCATGCCAGCGAGGTCGTCGCGCTCGTCGGTGCTGATCGGTTCCCGTTGCGCGACATCGAATCGGGCCTGTTCGCCGTGGCGCTGCCCTTCACGAACCTGATCGACTACCGGTTGCAGATCAGCTACGAGGGCGCCCAACCGCACATCGTCGCGGACGCCTACCGCTTCCTGCCCACCCTGGGCGAGATGGATCTGCACCTGTTCGCCGAAGGCCGCCACGAGCGACTTTGGGAAGTCCTCGGCGCGCATCCCCGCTCCTTCACCACCGCCGACGGCGTCGTGGAGGGTGTCTCGTTCGCCGTGTGGGCGCCCAACGCCAAAGGTGTCAGCCTGATCGGGGAGTTCAACGGCTGGACGGGCACCGAGGCGCCCATGCGGGAATTGGGTTCCTCGGGCGTGTGGGAGTTGTTCTGGCCCGGGTTCGCCGTCGGCGAACTCTACAAGTTCCGCGTCCACGGCGCCGACGGCGTGGTCACCGAACGAGCCGACCCGATGGCCTTCGCCACCGAGGTACCCCCGCACACCGCATCGCGGGTGGCGGTCAGCAGCTACCGCTGGAACGACGAGGACTGGATGACGCGGCGCGCCCGGCTCAACCCGGTGTTCGAGCCGATGAGCACCTACGAGGTCCACCTGGGCTCGTGGCGCCCGGGGCTGCGCTACCGCCAACTCGCCAAGGAATTGACGGACTACGTGGTGGAGCACGGATTCACCCACGTCGAGTTGCTGCCGGTGGCCGAGCACCCGTTCGGCGGCTCGTGGGGATACCAGGTCACGTCGTACTACGCGCCGACGTCGCGGTTCGGCACCCCCGACGAGTTCCGGGCTCTCGTCGACACCCTGCACCAAGCCGGAATCGGTGTCATCGTGGACTGGGTGCCCGCGCACTTCCCCAAGGATGCCTGGGCACTGGGAAGGTTCGACGGCACCGCGCTCTACGAACATTCCGATCCTCGACGCGGTGAGCAACTCGATTGGGGCACTTACGTTTTCGACTTCGGCCGCCGCGAGGTCCGCAATTTCCTGGTGGCCAACGCGTTGTACTGGATCGAGGAGTTCCATGTCGACGGCCTGCGCGTGGACGCGGTCGCCTCGATGCTCTACCTGGACTACTCGCGCCCTGCCGGCGGCTGGACGCCCAACATCTACGGGGGCCGCGAGAACCTCGAGGCGGTCCAGTTCCTTCAGGAGATGAACGCCACGGTACACAAGAGGGCGCCGGGGATCGTCACCATCGCCGAGGAGTCGACGTCATGGCCGGGTGTGACGCGTCCGACAAGCCTTGGCGGCCTGGGTTTTTCGATGAAGTGGAACATGGGATGGATGCACGACACGCTGGACTACCTCAGTCGCGACCCGGTCTATCGCAGCTACCACCACCATGAGATGACGTTCTCGATGCTGTATGCGTTCAGCGAGAACTACGTCCTGCCGATCAGCCACGACGAGGTGGTGCACGGCAAAGGCACGTTGTGGGCGCGGATGCCCGGTGACAACCACCTCAAGGCTGCCGGTCTGCGCAGCCTGCTCGCCTACCAGTGGGCGCACCCGGGCAAGCAGTTGTTGTTCATGGGCCAGGAATTCGGCCAGCGCAACGAATGGTCGCAGGAGCGCGGCCTGGATTGGTGGCAACTCGACGAGCAGGGTTTCTCCAACGGCATCCTGCGGCTGGTACGCGACATCAACGCCATCTACCGCGGCCATCCGGCGCTGTGGAGCCAGGACACCGTTCCCGACGGCTATTCCTGGATCGACGCCAACGACTCCGCCAACAACGTGCTGAGTTTCCTGCGCTACGGCAACGACGGTTCGGTCATGGCCTGCGTCTTCAACTTCGCCGGTTCCGAGCACAGCGGCTACCGGCTCGGCCTGCCGGTCGCCGGCCGGTGGCGCGAGGTGCTCAACACCGACGCCACCGACTACAACGGATCCGGCGTCGGCAACATGGGCGGGGTCGAGGCCACCGAGGACCCGTGGCACGGCCGGCCGGCGTCGGCGCTGCTGGTGCTGCCGCCCACGTCGGCGCTGTGGCTGGCGCCCGAGTAGCGCTCGGCGCTTGTCTGCTCGCCGAGTCAGTACAGCGCGTTGGCGAGGTTGCGCCGGCCGGCGACAACCTCCGGGTCGGCCGGATCGAACAGATCGAACAACTCGACCAGGCGGGTTCGCACCCGGGCGCGCTCGTCCCCGGACGTCCTGCGCACCAACGCGATCAGACGCTCGAATGCCGCGCTGACCTCCTGGTTGAGGATCTGCACGTCGGCCGCCGCGAAGGCGGCGTCGATGTCACCCGGCGCCGCGTCGGCCACCGCGATCGCGTCGGGGACTTGAGCCGTTGCGCGCGTGAGGAAGTCGATCTGCCTGATCGCGGCCCGGGCTTCGACGCTGCCGGGGTTGGCGTCCAGGATCGCCTGGTACGAGGCCTTGGCGGCGTCGAAGTCACCGGCCTCGAGTTGCTCGCGGGCCTGCAATAGCTCTGGATCGGGTTGCTCGGACTCCCCGCGATCCGGTACGCCCTTGAGCTTGCCCTCCGTCGCCGAGAGCAGCGAGTCCACCCAGCGGCGCAACTGGTCGGCCGGCTGCACGCCCTCGAAACTGGACAACGGCCGGCCGGCGGCCAGTGCCACCGCGGTAGGAACCGCCTCCACGCCGAAGGCCTGGGCCACCCCGGGCGCCGACTCGACGTCCACCGTGGCCAGCGACCATTTGCCGTCGTCCTCGGCGGCCAGTCGGGACAGGGTATCGGCGAGCTGGGCACATGCGTCGTTGCGCGGCAACCACAGCAACACCACGACCGGCACTTCGCCGGACCGGATCAGCACCTCGTCTTCGAAATTGGCTTCGGTGACCTCGGTCACCCCGGGCGCCGCCGACGCCGCCCGGCCGCCGGGGCCACCTGCCGATGCGTTGTGCTGGGCGCGCTGCTTGAGGCCGGAAAGGTCGACCGCACCGGCCAGCGCAGGCCCAATGGAGGATCGGGGACGCGTCACGCCGTCAAGTCTGTCATGCACGTCGGGGGCCGATCCACTCGGTGGCGCGGACACTCGCACCCAGCGAAAATCCGCCCCCATCCCCACCGGACGGCGCCCGTACGGCCACCATGACGAACCTCACAAACGTGCGCGCGAACGTCGCGCCAGCAACGCCGCGCGGACCGTTACCCCGCCCGCAGGATCAACGCATCGCCCTGCCCGCCCGCCCCGCACAGGGCGGCGACGCCATAGCCGGAGCCGCGGCGCGCCAGCTCCAAGGCGGTGTGCAGCGCGATGCGGGCTCCCGACATGCCGAGCGGATGCCCGACGGCGATCGCCCCGCCGTTGGCGTTGACGATCTCCGGATCCAGTCCCAGCTCGCGAGTCGAGGCCAGCGCGACGGCCGCGAACGCCTCGTTGATCTCCACCACGTCGAGTTGGTCGACCGAGATGCCTTCACGCCCGAGCGCTTTCTTGATCGCGTTGGCCGGTTGCGATTGCAGCGTCGAGTCCGGTCCGGCCACCACGCCGTGCGCACCGATCTCGACCAGCCACCTCAGGCCCAGCGCCTGGGCTTTTTCCTTGTTCATCACCACGACCGCGGCCGCGCCGTCGGAGATCTGCGACGCCGAACCCGCGGTGATGGTGCCGTCGCGGCGGAATGTCGGCTTGAGGCCGGCCAGCGATTCGGCGGTGGTGTTGGCGCGGATGCCCTCGTCCTCGGCGAACTGCAGCGGGTCACCCTTGCGCTGCGGGATGCTGACCGGGACCACCTCGTCGGCAAACACGCCGTCCTTCCACGCCGCGGCCGCCCGCTGGTGTGACCGGGCGGCGTAAGAATCCTGCTCCTCACGGGTGAATTTGTCGACGTCGTTGCGCTGCTCGGTGAGCGCACCCATCGGCTGGTCGGTGAACACATCATGCAGGCCGTCGTAGGCCAGGTGGTCGAGCACGGTGACGTCGCCGTACTTGTAGCCCGAGCGGCTGTCCATCAGCAGGTGGGGCGCCCTGGTCATGGACTCCTGTCCGCCGGCCACCACCACGTCGAACTCTCCGGCGCGAATCAGCTGGTCGGCCAGCGCGATTGCGTCGATACCGGACAGGCACATCTTGTTGATGGTCAGCGCCGGGACGTCCCAGCCGATGCCGGCCGCCACCGCCGCCTGGCGGGCGGGCATCTGGCCGGCTCCGGCCGTCAGCACCTGGCCCATGATCACGTACTCGACCGCGCCGGCCGGCAGGCCGGCCTTCTGCAGGGCGCCGGCAATCGCGACGGCGCCCAGATCGCTGGCCGAGAACTCTTTCAGAGAACCCATCAACTTGCCGATCGGCGTGCGGGCTCCAGCAACGATCACCGACGTCGTCATGACTACCTCCTAGGCGTGCGCGGATGGCCGATTCCGATCCCCGGAGAAGCGGAATCGTTGCCGTCAGGTTACCGTTGTGAGATGACGACCGACCAAGTTGACGCCCGTCAGGTCCTCGGTAGTGCGCTCGTGACCGCGGTCGACCATGTCGGCATCGCTGTCCCCGACCTGGACGCGGCTATCGCCTGGTACCACGACCACCTCGGCATGATCCTGGTTCACGAGGAAGTCAACGACGATCAAGGTATCCGCGAGGCCATGCTGGCTGCACGCGGCGGACCCATCGGCACCGCACAGATCCAGTTGATGGCCCCAATCGACGATTCGTCGGCCATCGCGAAGTTCCTCGACAAGCGCGGGCCGGGCATCCAGCAGCTGGCGGTTCGGGTCAGCAATCTCGACACCTTCTGCGAGCAACTCCGCTCACAAGGCGTCCGGCTGACCTACGAGGCGCCGAGACGCGGCACCGCGAACTCTCGAGTCAACTTCATCCATCCCAAGGATGCCGGCGGAGTTCTGATCGAGTTGGTCGAGCCGGCTTTGTAGGACCGGTAGTCACGACCACCTCCGGGTCGGACCGCGAGTCGCGCGGTTGCTCCAGCACCCCGTATGCCAGTGCCGTCTGTCCTCGATCGTGAGGTCGGGGGCGTCCACCGGCCAGGCCACGACATGCGCAGTCCCCGAACGGATCTCGTGGTCACACCCGGGGCAGCGGTAGATCTTGACGGCGCGCGCCGCAGCGACCGGGTGAACCTCGTAGTCGTATCCGCCGGGCCCCGACTCGACCCGCCGCGAGACCGACGACAACGGCGTGGGGCCCTGCCGTCGGGGCGGTGTGCGGCGCCGTGGCATGCGGCCAGTCTAATCCCGAGACCTCAGAACAGCCGGTATTCGTCGCTGTCCATCCCGCGCATTCTGTCGTAATCCAATGTCACACAACGGATCCCCCGATCTACCGCCAGCGTGCGCGCTTGTGGCTTGATCTGCTGCGCCGCGAACACGCCCTGCACCGGCGCCAGCAGGCTGTCGCGGTTGAGCAACTCGAGGTAGCGGGTGAGCTGCTCCACGCCGTCGATCTCGCCACGCCGCTTCACCTCCACCGCGACCGAGCCGCCCCGCTCGTCACGGCACAGCAGGTCGACGGGCCCGATCGCGGTCATGTACTCGCGGCGCACCAACGTGTATCCTTCGCCGAGCAGCCCGACGTGCTCGGCCAACAATGCCTGCAGGTGCGCCTCGACACCATCCTTGACCAGGCCGGGATCGACGCCCAGGTCGTGACTGGAGTCGTGTTCGACCGCCTCGACGGTGATACGCAACTGTTCGCCTGCCTTGTTTTCCACGACCCACACCGGCGCCGCGCCGCCCGGCTCCTCGGTCATCCGGCACGGCGGACTCATCCAGTTCAGCGGCTTATAGGCCCGGTCGTCGGCGTGCACGCTGACCGAACCGTCGGCCTTGAAGAGCAACAACCTGCGCGCGGACGGCAGATGCGCGGTGAGCCGGCCGACGTAGTCCACCGTGCACTGGGCAATCACGAGTCGCACCCGATTCACCTTAGAGCGTGACCGACAAACTAGGCTGGCGCCACCATGTCGGCACAGAGCACCCTAGCGCGACGCCTGGGCCGGGTGCTCGAGACGGTCACCGGTCAGAGCGGCCGGCTGCCGGAGACCCCGGCGTACGGCTCGCTGCTGCTCGGGCGGGTCACGGAAAGCCAACGGCGGCGCCGGATACGCATCCAGGTCATCCTGACGGTGCTCGTCGTGGGCGTGAACCTGCTCGGCATCGGCGTGGCCCTGTTGCTGGTGACCGTCGCCATTCCCGAGCCGAGCGTGTTCAGCGACGCGCCGCTGTGGCTCACGTTCGGCGTCGTGCCGGCCTACCTCGCGGTCGCGCTGGCGCTGGGCGCGTACTGGATCACCCGGCGGACCGTGATCGCGCTGCGCTGGGCGATCTTGGAGCGGTACCCGACCTCAGACGACGAGCGCAATACGTTTCTGGCCCCGTGGCGCGTCGCGGTCATCGACCTCGTCCTGTGGGGATCCGGCGCGGCGCTGCTCACCACCCTCTACGGCCTGGTGAACACCCTGTTCATCCCCCGGTTTTTGTTCGTGGTGACCTTCAGCGGCGTCCTGGTCGCCACGGGCAGCTATCTGGCGACCGAGTTCGCACTGCGGCCGGTGGCCGCCCAGGCCCTGGCGGCGGGGCGGCCGCCGCAGCGGCTGACCGCGGGCATCATGGGCCGGACGATGATGGTCTGGTTTTTCGGATCGGCCGTACCGGTGATCGGCATCGCCCTGCTGGCGCTCTTCCAACTGCTGATGCGCAACCTGTCCGAAACCGAGTTCGCCGTCGGTGTGCTGATGATGTCCACTGCCGCAGTGATTTTCGGTTGCGTGTTGATGTGGATCCTGGCCTGGCTCACCGCGACACCGGTGCGGGTGGTGCGCGCGGCACTCGAGCGCGCCGGGCGGGGTGACCTGCGCGGCAACCTGGTGGTGTTCGACGGGACCGAACTCGGCGAGCTGCAGCGCGGTTTCAACGCGATGGTCGACGGCCTGCGTGAACGAGAACGTCTGCGTGACCTTTTCGGCCGGCACGTCGGACGCGAGGTCGCCGCCGCCGCCGAACTCGAGCGACCGAAGCTGGGCGGGGAGGAGCGCCATGTCGCCGTCCTGTTCATCGACATCGTCGGCTCCACGCAGTTGGTGACCAGTCGGCCTCCCGCCGAAGTCGTCGCGGTGCTCAACCGGGTTTTCGGCATCGTCGTCGAGGAGGTGGACCGCCACCGCGGTCTGGTCAACAAGTTCGAGGGCGATGCGACGCTCGCCGTATTCGGCGCCCCGAACCGCCTTGACCACCCCGAGGAGGAGGCGCTGAGCGCCGCCCGACGCATCGCCGAGCGACTGGCCGCCGAAATGCCCGAGTGTCAGGCCGGCATCGGCGTCGCGGCGGGCCACGTGGTCGCCGGCAACGTCGGCGCCCGGGAACGCTTCGAGTACACCGTGATCGGCGAACCGGTCAACGAGGCCGCACGGCTGTGCGAGCTGGCCAAGACCTATCCTGGCCGATTGCTCGCGACGGCCGCCGCCTTGGACGGCGCGAGCGAAAAAGAACGTAGCCGTTGGTCGTTGGGCGAGACGGTCACCCTCCGTGGCCATGAGCGCTCCACCCGGCTGGCCACACCCGCCGAGCCTGCCCAGCCGAGCGGATAGGGCGCTGTCGGCTGCGGGCCGCAGCCACGGGTGTCACCATGGATGAAGTGCTGATCCGGAATTCCGGACCGGACGGCTAAGCCGGCGGCATCAGGACCGTGTCGATCATGTACACCGTCGCGTTCGCCGTCGGCACGCCGCCGCACACCAGACCGGCATCGTTGACCTTGAGGGCGTTACCCTGCCCTGTCACGGTCACGGTGCCTCCCTGCAGGGTCTTGTGGGAGCCCGCGACGCGGGTCGGATTCAACTGCCCCTGCACCACGTGGTAGGTCAGGATGCTGGTCAGCAGCTTCGAATCCGTCTTCAGCTGGCCGATCGTCGACTCCGGCAGCTTGGCGAACGCGGCATCGGTCGGCGCGAAGACCGTGTACTGGCCGTTGTTCAGCGTGTCGACCAGGTTGACATCCGGATTCAGCTTGCCGGAAAGCGCCGCGGTCAACGTCGTCAACATCGGGTTGTTCGACGCGGCCGTGGCGACCGGGACCTCAGACATACCGTCTACCGATGCGGGGCCGCTGGGATTCGCCGCCGCGTAATCCGCGCATCCCGGACCCACCAGGTCGGCCGCTGCCGCGGTCGGGGCCGTGGTCACGGCAAGACCGATGAAGGTCGCTGCCGCGAAACCCGTCGCCAACTTTGAGGTGTTGCGTGCTTTCATGTGTCTGGCCTCCTACGTGTCGGCGACGGACAACCGCCGCCGGATTGCTACCGACACGAGTAGTTCGGAACCCGAGCCGGTGCGGACTGCCCACCGGAAAATCAATCGTGCCCTGGAGCAGAAGCCGCAGCGGTCACGGATTTTTTTTCCAGCGAGACCAAGCACCGCCCGACCTCGGCCGAGCGGTGCTTGGCGTGCGGGGTTTACTGGCTCGGAGGCATCAGCACCGTGTCGATCATGTACACCATCGCATTGGCGGTGTGAACGCCGCCGCAAACCAGACCGGCGTCGTTGACCTTGAGTGCGCTTCCCTGCCCTGTCACGGTCACGGTAGCGCCTTGCAGGGTCGGGTGGGTGCCGTCGACCATGTCCGGACTCTCCTGACCTTGCACCACATGGTAGGTCAGGATGCTCTTGAGCAAAGGAGCGTCGACCTTGAGTTTGTCGATGGTGGCGGCCGGCAGCTTGTCGAACGCGGCGTTGGTCGGCGCGAAGACTGTGTACTGACCATCGTTCAGCGTGTCGACCAGGTTGACATCGGGATTCAGTTTGCCGGAGAGCGCCGACGTCAGCGTGGTCAGCATCGGGTTGTTCGACGCGGCCGTGGCGACCGGGTCCTGGGCCATCCCGGCGACGGACCCGGGACCGCTGGGGTTTTCCTTGGCGTAGGCGGCGCAGCCGGTACCGATCAGGCCGGCCGCAGGGTCGGCCATGGCCGATGTCGTTGCGGGCGCCGCCATGCCGGTCGGCGAGTTGTCGGTCGTCGACGACTCAGACGTCGACTTGTTGCTTGAACACGCCGAGAAGCCAACGACCGCAATCGTCGCAAGGCATGCCGCAGCGACTGTTCTGGCCTGAGCGTTCTTCATCGCGTTTGGACTCCTTCATCAGGGGCGGACTCGGGAACCGCCGTTCAACCGGACGCAGGTCATTCGGAGTCGCGGCACCCGCGGACGGGTGAATACAGTGGGCCGCTCAGCGCAGCGGCAACTCGGCCAGTATCGTCCCGGTCGGCTGGGCCGAGCCGGTACCGGGTTCGACGGTGAACGCCAAGGCTGTCGACGTTCCGAGGTTGGTCAGCGTCGCGGTGGTCGAGGGCGCCACCGCCGCTGCGCCCATCGTCCCTGCCGAGGTCGCACCCTTGGCACCCAGCAACCACATCTGATACACCGTGCCCGGGGACGGCGGCGGGACGTTGTTCATCACCAGCACACCCGCGCCGCGATCACGGGAGAACACCACCGTGGCCGTGCCGTCGGCGAGCGGGCGGGACACCGTTCGCACGTCGGGAGCGGCCAAGACTTGGGCGGCCACGGTCGCGGGAGGGTGCGGCCGTACCAGCACGCCGGCACCGAAGGCGACCGCACCGACCACGATTGCCGCCGCCGCGGAAGCCAGAGCCGCCGTACGCCAACCTGACCGGCGCTTGCCGCGGGGTTGCGCCGCGGCCAGCGTGACGGCGCGCAGACGGGGCGGCGGCTCGACCGCGGTCGTTGCCGAGGCGATGGCCATCGTCTCGCGGATGGCACGGACTTCCGCGTCGAAGGCGACCGCCCATGGCCGCGGCGCGGCCGCGACACGCCGCTCGATGTCGGCTCGCTCCTGATCCGACACGGCGTCGAGCGCGTAAGGCGCGGCCAGTTCGAGCAATTCGAATTCGATCGGTTCGGTCATTGCACGTCCAGACAGTTTCGCAGGCTCCGCAGCGCGTCGCGCATGCGCGACTTGATCGTCGACAGATTCGCGTTCAACCGCTGCGACACTTCCCTGTACGTCAATCCCTCGTAGTAAGCCAACCGGACGCACTGCCGCTGCATGTCGGTCAAAGCGTCCAGGCATGCGACCACGCGGCGATGTTCCTCGCCGGCGATCGCCGATTCGACGACGACATCGCCCGGCGGCTCGGCGCTGGACGCGATGTAGCGAGACTCCCGCCTGGTGAAGGCTTCCTCTGAGCGCACCCTGTCGACGGCGCGCCGGTGCGCCATGGTCAGCAGCCAGGCCAACGCCGAACCTTTGCCCGAGTCGTACTCCCCCGCCGTGCGCCACAGCTCGAAATAGATTTCCTGGGTCGTTTCCTCG
>NZ_JBYCLC010000055.1:0-2589 GCF_057473685.1 Mycobacterium sp. TH-M116
CGGCGTGTCGTGTGTGTGGTTTATGTGTCGCGAAGGGTGGCGGAGAGCCGCGGCGTCACTCGACGCCGATCGTGACCTCGGTGGACTTGATGAACACCGTCGCGGGCTGACCGACCGCGAGGCCGAGGTCGGTGGCGGCGTCCTTGGTCACCGACGACGTGACGATCTGCTCCCCGCCGTCGAGCTTGACTTTCACGATCGCCATCACGCTGCCGAGGTTGACCTCGGTGATGGTGCCTTTGAGTTGGTTCCGGGTCGATAGCCGCATGGCGGGCCTCCAGGGGGATGAGGTGACTGCGCTGAGCTTAGCGGGCCAGTCGTCTCAGCCGCGTGGGCCGAGCAAGGCTATGGACGCGTCGACGGCGGGCTCCACGACGTCGCGGACCGGCCGTCCGTCCTCCATCGCCAGGGCGGTCAGTTCGCGCAGCCCGCCCAACAGGATCACGGCCAGCGACCCGGTCAGCGGCGGCAGGTCGGCGCGGCGGAACCCCGGGCTGGCGCTGAGGTCGATCAGCAGGTCGGAGAGCAGTTGAATTCCGCGGCGCTGCACGGGCCGGGCGATCGCCCCGAGGGACGGCAGCTCGCGGATCCAGCTCAAGGTGAGGGCGGGCCGGGACTCGATGTGTGCGGCGTAGGCCTCGACGGCCTGGCGGATCTGCAGATGCCAGTCGGCCTCGGGGTCGACGCCCGCGGCGATGCCGTGCCCGAGCCTCTCGTTGTCGGCCTGCAGCAGTTCCAGGAAGCAGGCTTCCTTGCCGGTGAACCGGTCGTAGAACGTGCGTTTGGACGTGCGGGCGTTGCGGACGATGTCGGCGACGGTGCTGGCGCGGTAGCCGCGCTCGTCGATCGAGGCGGCGAGGCCCTCGAGCAGCCTGAGCCGGAAGGGATCGGCCTCGGCCCCCGGGTCGGGTACCGCGTGGCCGGCCGCCGCCGTCAGTGCTGAGGTCACGGCCGGCGCCCCTTTCGGTGAGTGCGACACCCTTGTCAGGAAGTGGTACCACAAAGTACCGTCACCGGAAAGACCTGCGGTACATGGCGGTACCACCCCGCGGGGGTAGGCCAGGGTTGGGAGCAGCAGCGCATGGGCGAAGTGGTCACCGAAGCATCCCCGGCCGTGCGGATACCTCCGGCGACGCGCCTGCCGGCGATGGTGCAGGCCCTGGCGTTCGCCACGTGCCGGCGGCCGATGATCAACCGACTGACGCGCCGGTACGGCCGGGTCTTCACGGTCGGCATCCCGATCTACGGCCGCCCGGTGGTGGTGAGCGATCCGCAGCTGGCCAAGCAGGTCTTCACCACCAGCCCCGAGGTGCTCGGCAACATCCAGCCGAACCTGAGCCGGCTGTTCGGCTCGGGGTCGGTGTTCGCGCTCGAAGGCGACGACCACCGGCAACGGCGGCGGCTTTTGGCGCCGCCGTTCCACGGCAAGAGCATGAAGAACTACGAGAGCATCATCGAAGAAGAGACGCTGCGCGAGATCGCGGACTGGCCGCAGCGTGCGCCGTTCGCGACGCTGCCCGCGATGATGCGGATCACCCTCAACGCCATTTTGCGCGCGGTGTTCGGGGCCGAGGGCGCCGAACTCGACGAGCTGCGCCGGCTCATCCCGCCGTGGGTCACGCTGGGCTCGCGGTTGGCGGCGCTGCCGAAACCCCGACGCACCTATGGCCGTTACAGCCCGTGGGGGCGGCTGCGGGAGTGGCGCCGCCGCTACGACGTCATCATCGACAGACTGATCGACGCCGAGCGCGCGGACCCGAACTTCGCTGAGCGGACCGACGTGCTCGCGCTGCTGCTGCGCAGCACCTACGAGGACGGATCGGTCATGTCGCGCAAGGACATCGCCGACGAGCTGCTCACGCTGCTGGCTGCCGGGCACGAGACGACCGCGGCCACGCTGGGCTGGGCGTTCGAGCGGTTGAGCCGGCACCCCGACGTGCTGCGGGCGCTGGTCGAGGAAGCCGACGCCGGCGGCCACGAGCTGCGCCAGGCCGCGATCCTCGAGGTGCAGCGGGTCCGCACCGTCATCGACTTCGCCGCCCGCCGCGTTTACCCGCCGACCTACCAGCTCGGCGAATGGGTTATCCCGCAGGGAAACTCGATTCTGGTGTGCATTTCGCAGATCCACGGCAATCCCGAGGTGTTCCCCGACCCCGAGCGCTTCGACCCGCAGCGGTATCTGGGCAACAAGCCGCCGGCAGCCGCTTGGATCCCGTTCGGGGGCGGCACCCGCCGGTGCGTGGGCGCCGCGTTCGCCAACATGGAGATGGACGTGGTGCTGCGAACGGTGTTGCATCACTTCACCATCCAGACGACGACCGCGCCCGGGGAGCGCTGGCACTCGCGCGGTGTCGCGTTCACGCCGAAGGACGGCGGGCGGGTGGTCGTGCACCGGCGCTGAGCGCGGCGCCAGCCGATTGACCTACTGGTCGGCGGTGGCCCGGCGTGGCAGCGTCCAGCCGGGACGCACGTAGTGGCAGGTGTAGCCGTGCGGGTAGCGCTGCAGGTAGTCCTGGTGCTCGGGCTCGGCCTCCCAGAAGTCGCCGGCCGGGCTGACCTCGGTGACGACCTTGCCCGGCCACAGGCCCG
>NZ_JBYCLC010000056.1:0-18567 GCF_057473685.1 Mycobacterium sp. TH-M116
CGCGTCAGCCTGCAGGCTAGTGGACGAGCCAGGGCAGCCCCGCACGCCGGGTGGATAACCCGGGGTAGATAACGATCAATGAACGATTGGCTTGCAATTGCTCATCCGCGAGCGCGCGACCCCGAACCCTTATTTTCACATCGATAACATCGGCAACATGGGTAACAGGCTGTATGACCTTCACGATCTTCAGGAAGACGAGGTCCAGGATTACCCCGACGACGAGAGCTACGATAGCGACGAGAGCCGGGCGGAAAGCTACGGCCAACTGGTCTGGCCGGGCGACAGCCGCTGGCGTCCGCTCACAGCAGTCCTGGGCGCCGTGGTGGCCCTCGGCGCGATCGCGACCGCGGTGGTCATCAACAGCGGCGACAGCGCGTCGACGAAGGCGACCGTGGGGGCGCCGGCTCCCCGGCCGATGACGTCCGCGCCCGCCACGCCGAGGACCACCGTTCCGCCGGGCCAGTGGACCCAGCCCCGGCTGCCGCCGGAGACGTTCACCACCGTGCCACCCGCCGCGAGGCCCCCGTCGGCCGCGCCCGCCCCGACGGCGACCGCGACGCCCACGGCGGCACCGCCCCCGCTGGCACCCGGGGCCACCACGGCGCCGAGAACCGCGGTGAACCCCCGCACCGTCGTCTACAGCGTGACTGGGACCAAGGGGCTACTGGACCTGGTGAACGTGGTCTACACCGACGCCCGCGGCTTCCCGCAAACCGAATTCAACGTGGCGCTGCCGTGGTCGAAGATGATCGTCCTGAACCCGGGCGTGGCGACCGAGTCGGTGATCGCGACCAGCCTGTCCGGGCGGCTGAGCTGCTCGATCATCAACGCCGAGGGCCAACCGGTGGTGTCGTCGGCCAACACCGCCATCATGGCGACGTGCACCCGCTGACCGTGCACCCGCTGACCGTGCACCCGCTGACCAGGAACGGTTGCGCCGGTCAGCCCAACCCGAGCTCGCGCATGCGCCGGTCGTGGGTCTGCTTCAGGCGATCGAAGAATGCGTTGAGCTGACCCAGCCCGCCGGCACCGGACAACACCAGATCGACCAGTTCGTCGTGGTCAGCCAGCACGTACTGGGTCTGGGTGATCGCCTCGCCGAACAGTCGGCGCGCCCACAGCGCCAACCGGCTGCGCTGCTTGCTGCTCGCGGTCACCGCGCTGCGCACCTCGGCCACGACGAACTGCGAGTGCCCGGTCTCCGCCAGGGCCGACCGCACGACGCCGGCCACCTCGTCGGGCAGGCCGTCGGCGATCTCGAGGTACAGATCGGCGGCCAGCGCGTCGCCGATGTAAGTCTTCACCAGAGCTTCCAGCCACGTGCTGGGCATGGTGAGCCGGTGGTAGTTCTCCAGCACGGAGACGTACTTGGCCATCGCCGCCACGACGTCGACTCCCCGCCGCTCCAGGGCGTCGTGCAACAGCTCGTAATGCCCCATCTCGGCGGCGGCCATGCTCGCCATCGAGATACGCCCCCGCAGGTGGGGCGCCATCCGGGCCTCGTCGGTCAGCCGGTAGAACGCGGCCACCTCACCGTAGGCCAGCACCGCAAACAGTTCGTCGACACCGGGATGATCCGCCGGCACGCGCGGCGTGGGCGAATCGTCCACCTGGTCGGCCGGGGACGCTGGAGAGGCCGACGCTGGAGAGGCCGAAGTCATTGGCCACACTCTAGTAGGCCGACCCCGGAAAAATGGGCGCCGTCCGTCGACCAGCTATGCTGGCACGTGATAGCGGCAGTCTTCGTCCGTTTCGCTAGCCGTCGCTATCGGCGAAATGTGCGCGCACTGCTGGCCCACCCCAAGCGGGTGAGGCCCGGCGCCTCGGCGACGTATTCGGAGTCGGAACTCGTGCGTGCGTGACCGCGACACAGAAACACCGACACCACACCGAACGACGTCACCGAAAGGCTCGACACACGCCTATGACCGCATCGACAACCACAACCGAAGCAACAACCGAAGCAACAACCACAACCGAACTACCCATCCAGACGACTTTCGCCGAACTCGGCGTCCGCGACGAAATCGTCCGCGCGCTGGCCGAGGAAGGCATCGAACACCCCTTTGCCATCCAGCAGCTGACCCTGCCGCTGGCGATGGCCGGCGACGACGTGATCGGCCAGGCGCGCACCGGCATGGGCAAGACCTTCGGCTTCGGCGTGCCGCTGCTGCACCGCATCACGACACGCGTCGCCGAGGCGCCGCTGTCAG
Source organism: Mycobacterium sp. TH-M116 (assembly GCF_057473685.1). Classification (NCBI taxonomy): domain Bacteria; kingdom Bacillati; phylum Actinomycetota; class Actinomycetes; order Mycobacteriales; family Mycobacteriaceae; genus Mycobacterium; species Mycobacterium sp. TH-M116. Next base: position 2,217 of record NZ_JBYCLC010000056.1, read on the forward strand.
GGGTGCCTCGCGCCCTGATCGTGGTGCCCACCCGGGAGCTGTGCATGCAGGTGACCGAGGACCTGGCCACCGCCGCCAAGTACCTCAGCGCCGATGACGGGCGCCGCCTGTCGGTGGTGTCCATCTACGGTGGGCGGCCCTATGAGCCGCAGATCGAGGCGCTGCGGGCCGGCGCGGACGTGGTGGTGGGCACCCCGGGCCGTCTGCTCGACCTGGCCCAGCAGGGCCACCTGCAGCTCGGCGGGCTTTCGGTGCTGGTGCTCGACGAGGCCGACGAAATGCTGGACCTGGGCTTTTTGCCCGACATCGAGCGCATCCTGCGGCAGATCCCCGAGAACAGGCAGTCGATGCTGTTCTCGGCGACCATGCCGGGCCCGATCATCACGCTGGCCCGCACCTTCATGAACCGGCCCACCCACATCCGCGCGGAGGCGCCGCACTCGGCCGCCACGCACGACACCACCGAGCAGTTCGTCTACCGCGCCCACGCACTGGACAAGGTGGAGCTGGTGACCCGCGTGCTGCAGGCCGAGGGCCGGGGAGCGACGATGGTCTTCACCCGCACCAAGCGCACCGCACAGAAGGTCGCCGACGAGCTGGCCGAACGCGGCTTCAAGGTCGGCGCCGTGCACGGCGACCTGAATCAGGTCGCCCGGGAGAAGGCGCTCAAGGCGTTCCGCGCGGGCGACGTCGACGTGCTCGTCGCGACCGACGTGGCCGCGCGCGGCATCGACATCGACGACGTCACCCACGTCATCAACTACCAGATCCCCGAGGACGAACAGGCCTACGTGCACCGCATCGGCCGCACCGGCCGCGCCGGCAAGACCGGGGTCGCGGTCACCCTGGTGGACTGGGACGAGCTGCCCCGCTGGACGATGATCGACAAGGCGCTGGGCCTCGACTCGCCCGACCCGGCGGAGACCTACTCCAACTCGCCGCACCTCTACGAAGAGTTGGGCATCCCCACTGAGGCGCGTGGCAAGGTCGGAACGCCGCGCACGTCACCGGCCAAGCGGCGCGACCCCGTCACCGACGAGCGGACCGCGGAACGCAAACCCGCTCGCACAAGCTCCGGGGCCCGGCGGCGGCGCACCCGGGGTGGTCAGCCCGTCAGCGGACACCCCGCCGGCAAGTCGGCGCCGAGCGCCGACGGGGACGGCGGCGCGGAGGGGTTGTCAGGCTCCCCGGCCGGCAACGGCGGGACGAAGCGGCGCCGTCGCCAGCGTCGCAAGCCCGCAGACGGCGGCGCCGTGTCTGCCACCAACACCGCGGACTGAGTCCCCCCGCCGCGGCATGGTCACACCCGAGCGCCGGACCAGGGGCGACATGCTGGCCGCCGCGGCAATCGCGGTCGTCGTGGCCGTCGCCGCGTCCCTGATCTGGTGGACCAGCGACGCCCGCGCCACCATCAGCAGACCCGCCGCCGTGCCGGCGCCCACCCCGAAGCCGGCCCGCGACGTCCCGGCCACCCTGCGTCAGCTCTGGACGGCCGCCAGCCCGGCCACCACCTCGCCGGTGGTGGTCGGCGGCACCATCAGCACCGGCGCCGGCCGCCGCGTGGAGGGGCACGACCCCGGCACCGGCCGGACACGCTGGAGCTATTCCCGCGACGCCGACCTGTGCGGGGTGTCCTGGATCTATCACTACGCCGTCGCGGTATACCGCGACGGCCGCGGATGCGGGCAGGTCAGCACCCTGGACGGGTCGACCGGTCGTCGCGGGCCCGCCCGTAGCGCCTACGCCGACCCGCAGGTCCGGCTGTCCTCCGACGGTGCGACGGTGTTGTCCGCCGGCGACACCCATCTTGAGCTCTGGCGCTCGGACATGGTCCGGATGCTGGCCTACGGCGAGACGGACGCCCGCGTGAAGCCCTCGGCCCGGGGACTGCATTCGGGATGCCGGCTGATCTCGGCGGCGGCCAGCTCGGCCGCGGTCTCGGTGCTCGAGAGCTGCATGGACCAGCCCGATCTGCGGCTCGTCCTGCTGCGGCCGGGCAAGGACGACGACGAGCCCCGGCAACAGGTCGTGGCCGAACCCGGGGTGCGGCCCGACTCGGGGGCCCGCGTGGTGGCCGTGTGGGACACCAACACCGCGGTGTACCTGCCGGCACCGCAGCCCAGGCTCGATGTCGTCGACGAGACGGGCACCACGGTGTCGAGCACCCTGCTGCCCAAGCCCCCGTCGCGCTCGGCGGTGGCATCGCAGGCGGGCAACCTGGTGACCTGGTGGACCGGCGATGCCCTGATGGTGTTCGAGGCCAGCACCCTGACACTGCGCTACACGATCGCCGCAGGCCCTACGAAGGCGCCGCTGGGACCGGCCGCGATGATGGCGGGCAAGCTGCTGGTCCCCGTCACCGACGCCATCGGCGTCTACGACCCGGTCAGCGGGGCCAGCGAGCGCTACATCCCGGTGCAGCGGCCGCCGGGCATGTCCGCCGTGGTCCCTGCCGTTGCGGGCTCGCAGCTGTTCGAACAGCGCGGCGACACCGTGGCGGCCCTGGGCTGACCCGGCGCAGGGCTTCCACCTCGACGGGCTTACACCTCGACGTGCTTACACTTCGACGGGCTTACACCTCGAGGGTGAACGTCGGCAGTGCTTTGCCCGTCTTCCAGTGCATGAGCAGCGCCTGGGCCAGCTCGCCGTAGGCCGCCGCGCCCTTGTTCCTGCGCCCGGCCATCACCGAGGAGCCCGAGGCGCTGGCCTCGGCGAAACGCACCGTACGCGGGATCGGCGGTGCCAGCACCGGCAGGTCGTAGCGGTCGGCGACGTCGAGCAGCACGTCGCGGGTGTGGGTGGTGCGGGCGTCGTACAAGGTCGGCAAGGCGCCCAGGAGACGCAGGTCCGGGTTGGTGATCTGCTGGACGTCGGCGACGGTGCGCAGGAACTGGCCGACGCCGCGGTGCGCGAGCGTCTCACACTGCAGCGGCACGATCACCTCGTCGGCCGCCGTGAGCCCGTTGAGTGTCAGCACACCCAGCGAAGGCGGGCAGTCGAGGATGACCACGTCGAACTGCTCGGAGACTTTGGCCAGCGCCCGTTTGAGCGCGTATTCGCGCCCAGCGCGCATGAGCAGCATCGCCTCGGCGCCCGCGAGGTCGATGTTTGCCGGCAGCAGCGTCATCCCCTCGATCGTCACCACCAGCGCGGCGCCCGGTTCCACTTCGCCGAGCAGCACCTCATGCACCGACACCGGCAGCTTGTCGGGATCCTGACCGAGCGAGAAGGTAAGACAACCCTGCGGATCCAGGTCGACGAGCAGGACCCGCTGTCCGGCATCCGCCATCGCCGCGCCCAGCGAGGCGACCGTCGTCGTCTTGGCGACACCGCCCTTCTGGTTGGCCACCGCCAATACCCGGGTCCTGGCCACAGGCACCGCCCCTTCTCATCGACTTCGCGCTGCATCGTCCCCGCGCAGTCACAGTGTCATCCTGGCATGTTCACCCGCCCCGCGCTGCGGCCGACAAGCCCGGATTCGCGTCGGGCAGAATCGGTCGCATGGGCTTGCACAATCACCGACTGGTGCTGCTGCGCCACGGGGAAACCGCGTGGTCGAAGTCGGGCCAGCACACGGGTAGGACCGATCTCGCTCTCACCGAGAACGGCCAGAGGCAAGCCGAACTCGCCGGGCGAGTGCTGACCGAACTCCAACTCACCGACCCGCTGGTGATCAGCAGCCCGCGGCAACGCGCCGTCACCACAGCCGAGCTGGCCGGGCTCGCCGTCGACGAGGTGTCCGACCTGCTCGCCGAATGGGACTACGGTTCCTACGAGGGGTTGACGACGCCCCAGATCCAGGAAAAAGTCCCCGACTGGCTGGTCTGGACGCACGGATGCCCGGGCGGCGAGAGCGTCGCGCAGGTGAGCGACCGCGCCGACCGGGCGGTGGCTTTCGCGCTCGAGCACATGACCTCGCGTGACGTGCTGTTCGTGGGCCACAGCCATTTCTCGCGCTCGGTGATCACTCGCTGGCTCGAGCTGCCCCTCGTCGAGGGCAGCCGCTTCTGGATGGTCGCCGGCTCGATCGCCATGTGCGGTTTCGAGCACGGCGTGCGGCAGCTTGCCGCACTGGGACTCACCGGCCACCCGCGAGCGCTGTCACCCGGGTGAGTACCGTCACCGAGCCGCCTTTCGCGCTGTGCGGACCGCGGGGGACCCTGGTCGCCGACGGAGTGCGCGACCGATTCTCCGACGTGCGGGCGGCACAAGCGGCGCTACGCTCTGGTTCTGCGCCAATAGTTATGGGGGCGTTGCCTTTTGACGCGGAAAATCCGGCCGCGCTGCTGACGCCGGGCAGCGTTGCGCGCACCGAGGCCCCACCTGACTGGCCGACGGCTCCGCTGCCGACGGTGCGCGTCACCGCCGCTGTACCGCCGCCCGCCGACTACCGCGACCGGGTCAGTCGCGCGCGCGACCGGCTCCGCGCATCGGGCAGCTCGCTGCACAAGGTAGTGCTGGCCCGCTCGTTACAACTGGCCGCGGACGCTCCCGTGGACGCCCGTGTCGTCCTGCGCCGCCTGATCGCCGCAGACCCCGCCGCCTATGGCTACCTCGTCGACCTGACCGCCGCCGGCGGCGACTACGGGGGCGTCGCGCTGGTGGGCGCCAGCCCCGAACTTCTCGTCGCCCGGTCCGGGGACCGGGTCGTGTGCCAGCCGTTCGCCGGTTCGGCGCCACGCGACGCCGACCCCGAATGCGACGCAGCCAACGGCGCCACACTGGTCGGTTCGGCCAAGAACCGGCACGAGCATCAGCTGGTGGTCGACGCCATCCGGGCCGCACTTGATCCGCTGTGCGACGACCTCACCATCGCGCCCGAGCCCCACTTGAGCCGCACCGCGGCAGTGTGGCACCTGTGCACGCCGATCAGCGGCCGGCTTCGCGATACATCAACGACGGCAATAGATTTGGCGTTGACGTTGCATCCCACACCCGCGGTCGGCGGCGTCCCGACCAAGGCCGCGACCGCGCTCATCGCCGAGCTGGAAGGTGACCGCGGCTTCTACGCCGGGGCTGTCGGGTGGTGCGACGCACGCGGCGACGGCACCTGGGCGGTGTCCATCCGCTGCGCGCAGCTGGCGGCCGACCGGCGCAGCGCGCTGGCGTGGGCCGGCGGCGGCATCGTCGCAGCATCCGACCCCGACGCCGAAGTCGACGAGACCACAATGAAATTCACGACGATACTCAACGCACTGGGAGCGCCGAGATGACCACGGCGATTCGCCCGGCCACGCGGCGGCGTGGGACCAGATCGGCGGGCGGGGAAGCCGCGGCCCGAGTTGATCGGCTAATTGCCGTCCGGTCCGCGATTGGCTGATCCGGCCGGCCCGCACTGATCGCCCCCGACAGCCCAGCGGACTCCAGCGGGGCTCAACAGCAGCACCAGCACGGTCAGGGCCACCACTCCCGCCGGGATTCCGAATGCCGGCCGATGCGAGCCCACCGCGAGATACCACGAAACGGGCAACAGCAACAACTGGGTGACCACCGCGAGCCCGCGCCCCCAACGTCTGCCGAGGGCCAGCGCGCGACCGGCGGCGAGCACCACGCCGCCCATCACGACGAACCAGACCGCAGTCCCCAGGCCGTTGACCAGGCGCTGGTCCGCTCCGGCGATGCCCCGGACCACCAGCACCGCAGCCACCACCAGCGCGACCACGCCCTGTACGGCGACGATCACGCCCGCCGCCCTCACGGTGGCCGGAGTCACCTGTCTGCCGGGGAGTGCCACGGCGCCAGGGTACTCACCTGCCCGGCGCCACCGCGCCTACACGGTTCGGCCACCTCGCCCCTCGCCCCTCGCCCCTCGCCCCTCGCCCCTCGCCCCTCGCCCCTCGCCCTCGCCTCTCGCCACCGGGGGCACCCCCACCCCGGGCCGTTTCACGGCCCACATCGTGGCCGCGCCTAAGCTCGGGCGTCATGCGCGCCGTGCTGATCGTCAACCCCACAGCCACGTCCACCACATCTGCCGGCCGCGAAATGCTGGCGAACGCCCTCAAGAGCCGCCTGCAGCTCACCGTCGAGCACACCAACCACCGCGGCCACGGCGCCGAGCTCGCGCAGGCGGCTGCCAAAGACGGCGCCGAACTGGTCGTCGTGCACGGTGGCGACGGCACGGTCAGCGGGGTCGTCAACGGCCTGCTCGGCCACCCCGGTTCGACACCCCCGTGGTCTGTTCCCGCGGTCGCCGTGGTGCCCGGCGGATCGGCCAATGTGCTGGCCCGGTCGCTGGGCATCTCCCGGGACCCGGTCGCCGCAACCAACCAGCTCATCCAGCTGCTCGACGACTACCCGCGTCACCGGGCATGGCGCCGCATCGGTTTGATCGACTGCGGAGAGCGGTGGGCCGTGCTGAACACCGGGATGGGCGTCGACGCCGAAGTGGTGGCGGCGGTCGAGGCCGAACGCGACCAAGGTGGCAAGGTCACGCCGTGGCGCTACGTCCGCGCCGCGGTCCCCGCGGTGTGGGGATATACGCGCCGCGAACCGACGCTGACACTGGAATTGCCCGACCGGGCGCCGCTCACCGGAGTGAGCTTCGTCTTCGTGTCGAATGCCAGTCCCTGGACCTTCGCCGGCGAGCGGCCGGTGTGGACCAATCCCGGCTGCAGCTTCGAGTCCGGACTGGGGGTGTTCGCCCCCACCAGCCTGAAGTTGATCCCCAGCCTGCGCATAGCCCGGCAAATGCTTGCCAAACGGCCCGACTTCGAGTTGGAGAACCTCTTCACCGAGGACGACGTCGCCCGTCTGCGGGTCACGTCGACGGGAGGCCCGGTCGCCTGCCAGTTCGACGGAGACTACCTCGGCACCCGCGAAACCATGACCTTCCGGGCAGTTCCCGACGCGCTCACGGTCGTCGCACCGCCCCACAAAAACCGCCCTGACCTGCGTTGACAGGGCATGAAAAGAAACCTGGGGAGAAACGCTGGACAGTAGCGGCGCAGTGTAATACACAGGAGAAAGAGCCTGACTAAGAGTTCATTAAAGTGAGATAGCCCACGAGCACACGGACCCTATTGACATCTGTTGAGCCTGTGAAACGATCACAAGGTTGCATGCGGAATTTTACGTAGAGGTTACGGATCCTTTTCTTTCTGCACGCTCAACAGCCGAAGAAAATGCCGTGCGTCTTGCTGCGCACTCAGTGAGGAGTTACAAGGTATGGATTGGCGCCACAAAGCGGTCTGTCGCGACGAGGACCCGGAGCTGTTCTTCCCGGTAGGGAACAGTGGCCCGGCGCTCGCGCAGATCGCTGACGCGAAACTGATCTGTAATCGGTGCCCGGTGACGACCGAATGCCTCGCCTGGGCCCTGAACACCGGCCAGGACTCGGGTGTCTGGGGTGGGATGAGCGAAGACGAACGACGCGCACTGAAGCGTCGCAGCGCTCGGACGAAGGCCCGCAGCGGGGTGTGACCCAGGTGCACCCGACAGTGCGGCCTTGACGATCGTCGGGGCCGCGTTGTCGTGCCCGCTACAGCAGCAACCGCCCCCGACGACCGATCGGTACCCGTAGCACCACGTCGGTGCCCCGTTCGGGCGCGTCCCGCATGCCCAACGTCCCGTCCAGTTCCGCCGAGACCAACGTGCGCACGATCTGCAGCCCGAGGCTGTCGGACTTTTCCAGGCTGAACCCTTCGGGCAGTCCGCGCCCGTTGTCGTTCACCACGACATCAAGCCAGCGCGCCGAGCGCTCGGCCCGAATCGTGACCGAGCCCTCCTGCGCTGCGGGATCGAACGCATGCTCGATCGCATTCTGCACGAGCTCGGTGATCACCATGATCAGCGCCGTCGCACGGTCGGAGTCCAGCACGCCGAGGTCACCGACCCGGTTGATCCGGATCGGCCTGTCCACCGATGCCACGTCGTTCATGATCGGCAAAATCCTGTCGATGACCTCGTCGAGGTTGACCTGCTCGTCCACCGACATGGACAGCGCGTCGTGCACCAGCGCGATGGAGGAGACGCGGCGCACCGACTCCATCAACGCTTCCCGTCCCTCAGCGTTGACCGTCCGGCGGGCCTGCAGCCGCAGCAGCGCCGCCACGGTCTGCAGGTTGTTCTTGACCCGGTGGTGGATTTCCCGGATCGTGGCGTCCTTGGAGATCAAGGCCCGGTCGCGGCGCTTCACCTCGGTGACGTCGCGGATCAGCACCGCCGCCCCCTTGCTGGTGCCCTGCACCAGCAGCGGCAGCGTCCGCAACAGCACTGTGGCGCCGCCGGCATCGACCTCCATCCGCATGCTCAGCCCACCGGCCACCAGATCGTGAATGTGCTCGGCCACCTCCTGGGCCTCGAAAGGGTCCGAGATCAGCGGCCGCGTCACTTCGATCAGGTTGCAGCCCTCCAACTTCGTCGTCAGGCCCATCCGGTGGTAGGCCGACAGCGCGTTGGGGCTGGCATAGACGACGACGCCGTCGACGTCCAGACGAATGAAGCCGTCGCCGGCCCGCGGCGTCGAGCGCGACATGGCCACATCGCCCACATCGGGAAAGGTTCCCTCCGCAAGCATCTGTACGAGACTCGTCGCACATTCGCGGTAGGCCGTCTCGAGCTGGCCGGATTTGCGGCGGGCCGCCAAGGTGTTCTGGTGCCTCGTGAGCACCGCGACCACCTGTCCGCCGTACCGGACCGGGGACGCTTCGACGTGCGGCCCCAGCAGTTGCCAGGACGTCTGCGGGCCCCCGAGCGGTTCGCGGACGGTGGCGCCGCAGGCGAAGCTCTCGACTACCAGCGGCATCTTCTCGGCGTCGACGACGACCGCCACCTCATCGGCATGCATGACCGTCGGCGCGGTGTTCGGCCGGCATTGCGCGACACAGACCAGCATGCCGTCATCGCGGCGAACCCACATCAGGAAGTCGGCGAACGACAGGTCGGCCAGCAGTTGCCACTCCCCCACGACCGCATGCAGGTGGTCCACCGCGTTGCCGGGCAGCATCGTGTGTTCGGCGAGCAGATCACCCAGAGTCGACATCACGTGCTCCCGAACCGCCCGGGCCGGTCAATGCGCGGGGTCACCGGCTAGCTGATGACGGCGATGAGATCACCGGCCTGAATGACGTCGCCCACCGAGACACTCACCTTGCTGACCGTGCCGTCGACCTCAGCCAGGACCGGGATCTCCATCTTCATCGACTCCAGCAGCACGACGATGTCGCCCTTCCCGATCCGGTCACCCTCGTTGACGACGACTTCAAGCACGCTGGCCACGATTTCGGCGCGAACATCCTCCGCCATCTTCACCTCATCCGTTCCGGCCGTCGACGCATGTTGGCTGCCGAGCCAGCAAGCTGCTGTCGCAAGCTCACACATATCGAACCACAACGCCCCCGGGGACCGCGGCGCGCGGGCTGTTGGTCACGCATCGAAGCTCCGTGAGAGACTACGGGGCAACGTTACGGGCGCCGGACGCCCGGTTTTCGACCCGATGACGGAGGTGCCCAGATGGCAAAGCGTGGCCGTAAGAAGCGTGACCGCAAGCACAGCAAGGCCAATCACGGCAAGCGGCCCAACGCCTGAGAGGCGGGATCGCTACTGCATATCCCGGATGATGGTGGTGCGGCGGATCTCCAGCCTGAGCCGCTCCCGCAGGGCGTCCGGAGCCTTCTCGCCCTGGCACTTGGAGGCGATCAGCGCCTTGATCCGCTCCTCGAGCCCATAGTGCTTGAGGCAGCCGGGACACGCGTCGAGATGCTGGCGCAGCCTCGCACGGGTTTCCGGTGTGCACTCGCCGTCGAGCAGAGTCCATACCTCGGCGATCACCTCGACGCAGCCGAGGCCGCCGTGGGAATCGCTGTCCTCCGCGCGCGGGGAGACCGAACCGGACCACTCGCTCGAAGAACGCCGCTCCTGTTCACCGCTTCGCTGTGCATCGTCGCCGGCGCAGCTCATGACGACACCTCCTCGTGCGCCTGTTGACCGCGAGTGAAGCCCCGCTCTTTGGCCACCTCGGCCAGAAGACTCCGCAGCTGACGTCTACCACGGTGCAGCCGTGACATGACGGTGCCGATCGGCGTGCCCATGATCTCGGCGATCTCCTTGTAAGGGAAACCCTCGACGTCGGCGTAGTAGACCGCCATCCGGAATTCTTCCGGCAAAGCTTGCAGAGCCTCTTTGATCTCGGTGTCCGGAAGCGATTCGAGTGCTTCGACCTCGGCAGAACGCAGACCGGTCGAGGAATGCGCGGCGTTGGACGCCAACTGCCAGTCGGTGATCTCCTCGGTGGGGTACTCCGCCGGCTGTCGCTGCCTCTTGCGGTAGCTGTTGATGTAGGTGTTGGTCAAGATGCGGTACAGCCACGCCTTGAGGTTGGTGCCGGCCCGGAACGAGCGAAAACCCCCATAGGCCTTCACCATCGTCTCCTGCAGGAGGTCCTCCGCGTCCGCCGGATTGCGCGTCATGCGCAGCGCACCGCCGTAGAGCTGGTCCAGCAGGGGAATCGCGTCGCGTTCGAACCGCGCGGTCAGTTCTTCGTCGGTCTCCGGTTCGGGCTCGGGAAGCTCCGACAGATTCGCGCCGTCCCGGCCTTCTTCGCCGTCCCGGCCGTCTTCGCCGTCCCGGCCTTCGTCAGCGTCGGCCATCTCGAGTACCCCGGTCCCTTCTGCTGCGGTGTCGCCGGACAAGACCGCAAACGCGCCCAGACTTGCACAAGCGCAAGCCACCCGCCCGGCGCCCAGCGGACTACCCAACAGGCTCGTCGCCGTTGACACCAGATCGATCCTCCCAATCTAAAGGCTGCCACCGACAGTGTCTGCGGGTGATCGCGTGCATCGGAAACCGGGTCGTACAACAGCCCTGACCCGGGCGCTATTTCCGACGGCGCGCGCGAGTGCATCGCCGAGGCCCGGTCGGCACCGTCGCACCGAGAGGTTAGTGTGACGCCATGTCCCTGAACGGCAAGACCATGTTCATCTCCGGTGCCAGTCGCGGCATCGGCCTGGCGATCGCCAAACGCGCTGCACAGGACGGCGCCAACATCGCGCTGGTCGCCAAGACCGCCGAGCCGCACCCCAAGCTGCCGGGCACGGTCTATACCGCGGCCAAGGAACTCGAGGAGGCCGGCGGGCAGGCCTTGCCGATCGTCGGGGACGTCCGCGACCCGGAATCCGTCGAATCCGCGGTGGCCAAGACCGTCGAGCAGTTCGGCGGCATCGACATCTGCGTCAACAACGCGTCGGCGATCAACCTCGGGTCGGTCCTCGAGGTGCCGATGAAGCGGTTCGACCTGATGAACGGTATCCAGGTGCGCGGCACCTACGCGGTGTCGCAGGCGTGCATCCCGCACATGAAGGGCCGGGAGAACCCCCACATCCTGACGCTGTCGCCGCCCGTGCTGCTGGAGAGCACGTGGCTGAAGCCCACCGCGTACATGATGGCGAAGTTCGGCATGACGCTGTGCGCGCTGGGCATCGCCGAGGAGATGCGCGAAGAAGGGATCGGCTCGAACACGTTGTGGCCGCGCACGCTGGTCGCCACTGCCGCCGTGCAGAACCTGCTCGGCGGTGACGAGGCGATGGGGCGGGCCCGCAAGCCCGAGGTGTACTCCGACGCGGCCTACGTCATCCTCAACAAACCCGCCCGCGAATACACCGGCAACTCGCTGCTGTGCGAGGACGTCCTGGTGGAATCCGGCGTCACGGACCTGTCGGTCTACAACTGCGTGCCGGGTGGGGAACTCGGCCTCGACTTCTGGGTCGACGGCGTCAACCCGCCGGGGTACACGGGCCCCTAGCGGGCTCCGGAGGGTTTCTGGCGTGACCCGCGCCGCCACACCGGGCATCGCCGCGTTGGTCGCCGCCGGTGTGGCGCACGACGTCGTGCGCTTCGGGGCCGTCGCCGACCTGTCGGAGGCCGGTGACGTCGACGCCGAGCAGGTCTTCAAGACGTTGATCATCGCGCTGCCGGGCGAATTGGCCGTCGCGGTGCTGCCGGTGCCCGACAAGCTGTCAATGAAGGCCGCGGCGGCCGCGCTGGACACGCCCAAGGCCACCATGGCCGAACCCGTTGTGGCCGAACGGGTCACCGGTTACGTGGTCGGCGGTATCTCCCCGTTCGGTCAGCGCCGCCGGCTGCGCACCGTCGTCGACACCTCGGCGCTGCGCTGGGAGCGGGTGCTGTGCAGTGCGGGCAAGCGCCATTGGGACGTCGCAGTGGCCCCGGCCGACCTCATCCGGCTGACGGGGGCGGTCACCGCCGACATCGCCGTTCAGTAGGTACACGTTCAGTAGGTACACGTTCAGTAGGTACACGCTCAGTAGGTATAGAAGCCCTCTCCGGTCTTGACGCCGAGCTTTCCCGCGTCGACATGGGCCCGCAACAGGTCTCGCGCCCGCGTGGGAAGGTACGGGAACTCTGCGGTGTAGTGGTTCTCGATGTCGAGGACGACGTCCAGGCCGACCTGGTCCATCATCTGGAACGGCCCGACCGGAACGCGCCAGGTCTCCTTGAACATGCCGTCGACGTCCTCGGGCCGGGCCACGCCTTCGGCGACGACGGCCAGAGACTCGCGCTTGATGGCCGCCCAGATGCGATTGAAGATGAATCCGGTGGACTCCCGGCGCACCTCGAAGGGGCGAAACCCGAACTCGGGCAGCACCGTCAGCAGCGTGTCCAGCACGTCGCGTGCGGTGCGGCCGTCGGACATCAACTCCACCGCGTTGATTTCGGGCGGCATGTAGAAGTGCGTGTTACACAACCGCGTTTTGTCGCGCACCCGTTCGGCCATCAGGCGCGAGGGCAACGACGACGAATTCGTCCCGAAGATGGTGTCCGGCGGCGCGGCCCGGTCGATCTGTCCCCAGATGGCTACCTTGAGGTCGATCTTCTCCGGCACGGATTCGACGGCAAGCCAGGCGCCGTCCAATGCCTCCTCCAGCGAGTCCGCGGCCGTCGCGATACCCGGTTCGCCGAACCCTCTGTCCGACAACAACTTCGGAAGGGAATCGGTCACGTACTGCGTCGCGGACGCGAGCTGCTCGGCGCGCCGGGCGTGAATCCGCACGGTTCCGCCGCGGCCGGCGAACATCAGCGCGATGCGACGACCGAGGGTCCCCGCGCCGATCACCGCGACCGGGCGGCTTTTGACGTCGTCGAATGTGTAAGGGTAAGAGCCAGTCACCCATGCATGGTAGGCGAGCCGTTGCGAGTGAGTGGCCGGGTTGACGGTCCCCTTCCGCGCAGCACGGCTACCAGCCGAGCGCTGCCCGGTCTTGCGCGAATTGCTCACCGCTCGAGCCCGCTGGACAATCAACCCCACCGGCGTGTCAGCCATCAGGGGCGATGCGCACCTGAACCCGATGAATCAACCACGGACTCAAGCAACTTCGATAGCGCGACGAGGGTATTGAATAATTTCGGCGACGCATATTAAGGTCGCTATAGCCTGAACCATCCGAGATCCTTTCGCAACGTAGAACAACACCACACGTAGCCCAGGTCAGGAGGTCCTAATGCCCGACCCTAAATTGCGCTGGTTGGTTAGCGGACTTCTGGCCGGCGCCGCTGCCGGTGTCTTGACGATCACCGCGGCCACGCAGGCGGCGTTCGCCCGAGCCGACGGCACCGATGTCGGGCTAGTCATCGGAGGCAGCGGTGACCCGGTCCCGGGATCCGGTTATGTCGAGTTGGCTGACAAGCTCTACCTCGACAACCCGTTGATGAGCACGCCCAACTTCCCGGATGTCACGTTTCCCGGGAGTTTGGCGAACGGCTTGTTCACTCCCGAGGGGCTGTACCCGCTGACCGGCGTGAATACCCTGCTGTTCAACTACCCCACCTACACCGCCCCCACGGACATCGGTTTCATCGACCCCAATGGTCAGCCCGTGGAGTTTCCGGCCGGCTTCCCGACGCTGAGCTCGTCGGTGGGACAAGGAATCGCCATCCTCAACAGCAACATCGAGGCCAACGAAGCGGACGGCCTCACGAGCACGGTGTTCGGTTACTCGCAAAGCGCCACCCTCGCCAGCTACGAGATGCAGCTGCTGGACCCCACGGGCGCCAACGATGCCAGCGAACCGGTGAATTTCCTGCTGATCGGTGACCCCAGCGCACCCAACGGCGGCTTGCTCGCGCGTTTCCCTGATGCTGTCGTGCCAACCCTGGGAACGGTTTTCGGCAGCTCGACCCCGGCCGACGACTTCACCACCGTCATCTACTCGCAGGAGTACGACGGCTTCGCCGACTTCCCCCAGTACCCGCTCAATTTCCTGGCCGACCTGAACGCCTTCCTCGGGATCGACTACGTGCACGGCCACTACCTGACCGAGCCCGTCACCGGGAACGGTCCCACGCCCGATCAGATCGCTAACGCACTGCCCCTGGCCACTGAGGGGGCGACGGACACCCACTACTACATGATCCCGGTGAGCAACCTGCCGCTGCTGGACCCGGTTCGCGAAATCCCGGTTATCGGCCAGCCTATCGCCGACCTGCTGCAGCCGGATCTCAGCCTGATCGTCAACCTCGGCTATGACAACCCCGATCCATACGAAGGCTGGTCGTCCGGGCCGGCAAACGTCACCACCCCGTTCGGTTTGGGTCCTTCCCCGCATCAGCTTCTCGGGGCACTCCAGCAACTTCCGGGGCAAACCGAATTGGGCGTCAATAACTTCATCGGCGATTTCACCGGCACCGGACCTCACCCGGTCTCCCTCGCTGCACTGCCGGATTCCGCCGCCATGACATCGTCGCTGTCGTCGGTTTCCGACTCGATGCTGGCGGCCATGTCCAACCCGACAGCGCCGCTGACCAACGCGATTTACACGCTGTCGAGTGCGGCATCGACCGCTTACGGCACCTTGCTGCCCACGACCGACATCCTCAACGCGGTCGCAACCGCGTTGCCGGCCTACGACATCACTCTGTTCACCCAGAGCCTGGCGGAGAACAACCTGCTAGATGCTGTCGGGTTGCCTCTCGCGGCGGACACCGCTCTGTTTACTCTGGCCGGCGGTTTCGAGTACGAAGTTCTGGTGTCGGCGGCCGCATCGATCATCGGCGACCTGGGTAGCCTCATACCGTAGCGCCGCCGAGGCCGGCCTTGGATGTCGAGCCTCCTGCAACACCGGGACGACGAGGACGACGACGCGGCATAGCGGTGGTGCCGGTGCGCTGCCTACAGCAGCTTCATCTGCTCGGGCTGCGACTCGACCGGGTCGAGCAGTTCGGGTCCGTTGTTGCGGACGTTGTTGACCAGCGTCGACACCTCGCGTATGCGAATTCCGTGCACGTCGGGCGTCCGTGCGAGCAGATCTTCGTCGGCCGGGGCGTCCGGGTCGAGCCAGCGGTCCCAATCGCGTTCGGGCACCACCAGCGGCATCCGGTCGTGGATCTCACCGAGTTCTCCGGGCGCGTCGGTGGTGATGATCGTGCAGCTCAGCAACGGCGGCGCGTCGTCGGCCGACTTCCAGACCGACCACAACCCCGCCATGAACAGTGGCTCCCCGCCGTCGCGGAACATGAAGAATGGCGTCTTTCGCGACTTCTGGCCCGCCTTCGGGTCGTTGACCCGCCACTCGTAGTAGCCGTCCATCGGGATCAGACAGCGTTTGCCCTTGGCGCTCGACCGGAACGCCGGCGAGGTGGTGACCTTGTCGGCGCGGGCGTTGATCAGCATCGGGCCCTTGGCTTCGGGTGCCCCGTCGGGACCGGCCTTGACCCACGGCGGCACCAACCCCCAGCGCATCAGCCGCACGCGGCGAGTCGGCTCGTCGTCGGGCTCGCTGTGCCGCGCGACGACGGTGGCGATGGCGGCCGTGGGCGCGACGTTGTAGTTGGGCGCCACGTAGTTGGGCGCCACGTAGTTGGGCGCCGCACCCCCCGCCGCAGCCGTGACCTCATCGATCGCCTTGATCTTGGGGGCCAGCAGTGCCGGATCCGTCGTGACCGCAAACCGTCCGCACATGACTCCCATGGTGGCAGAACCGGCGACAGGCAATGATGGACCGGTGAGCATCCAGCCGTGGCCGGCCCCCTTGGCGACCGCGCCGGTGCATGCGACCGTGACCGTGCCGGGATCGAAGTCGCAGACCAACAGGGCGCTGGTGCTGGCCGCGCTGGCGGCCGCGCAGGGTCAGGGCTCCTCGACGATCAGCGGAGCGTTGCGCAGCCGCGACACCGACCTGATGATCGGGGCCCTGCGCACCCTCGGCCTACACGTCGACGGTGCCGCATCCGAACTGACGGTGAGCGGGCGGGTCGCCCCGGCTTCCGGCGCCCGGGTCGACTGTGGCCTGGCGGGCACGGTTCTGCGTTTCGTCCCGCCGCTGGCCGCGCTGGCCGATTCGGTGGTCGAGTTCGACGGCGACGAACAGGCCCGCACCCGGCCCATCGCACCGCTGCTCGA
>NZ_JBYCLC010000057.1:0-8747 GCF_057473685.1 Mycobacterium sp. TH-M116
GGATCCGGTGGTGTGTGAATGGGCTTGGGCACGAACTTGTTCCAGGCGTTGGGAAAGGTTCCGCCCTCGGTACCCACCGCGCCGAGCAGCGCCGACAGCAAGAACACCGTCCGCGACACCTGCCATCCGCCGAGATTGGAGGCGGCCGCAGATCGCCAGCAGTGTGCCGCGAACCGGGTGCCGGCCTGCGCCACCGTCTCGGCCACCGCCCGTAGCGTCTCGGCGGCGATCCCGGACTCCGCGGCGGCGAAGTCGAAAGTGTACGTGTCGTACAAGCGCCGAAGTTCGGCTTCGAAGGAGGCGAAGGTAGGCGGCAGCTCGGGCGCACAGGCGTGCAGGTACTCCGCCCAGTTCCACCATCGGCGGACGAATTCCCTGTCATAGCGGCCGGTGGTGATGAGGTGACGGGCAATGGCCAGGTTGATCGCGGCCTCGCTGCCGGGCTGCGGTGAAAGCCAGTAATCGGCGTGGGTTGCGGTGTTGGACAACCGGGTGTCGAGCACGATCACCTTGGCCCCGTTCGCCCTGGCCTCGGTGATCCGCTGCGCGTGCGGGTTGAAGTAGTGCCCGGTCTCCAAATGCGAGCTGATCAGGTAGATGACCTTGGCGTTGGCGTGGTCGGGGCTGGGTCGATCGATGCCCATCCAGAACTGGTAGCCGGTGCGGCCCCCGCTCGAGCAGACGTTGGTGTGCGAATTGTGGCCGTCCACTCCCCAGCTGGCCAGCACCCGCTCGGTGTAGCCGTCCTCGCCGGGACGGCCGAGATGCACCATGATCTCGTTCTGCCGGTGCTCGGTGATCGCCGCGCGCAGGCGTTGCGCGAGCGCATCGAGGGCCTCGTCCCAGCTGACGCGCTGCCACTGCCCGCCCCCGCGCGGACCAATGCGTTTGAGCGGATAGAGGATCCGGTCGGGGTCGGTGACCTGGTTGATGGTCGCCGGGCCCTTCGCGCAGTTCCGTCCCCGCGACCCGGGATGTTCGGGATTGCCTTCGAACTTGCGGATCTGCAGTGAGTCCCGGTCGACATAGGCCAGCAGCCCGCAGGCCGATTCACAGTTGAAACACGTCGTCGGAACCAGCAGGTAGCTGTGTTCGACACGCCGCGGCCACGATCGCGAGTCCAGCTCTACCCAGTTGTCCCAGCGTTCTTTGGGTGGAAACGACGCCAGGTGGGCCGCGCTGGGGCCTTGATAGAAGGTCTCGCCGCGCTGCTCGACGGCGCGCCGTGCCGCCGACACCCGCCTGGCGAGCTGGTCGATCTCCGGTGCCGCGCGTTTGCGCATCGCCGTTCGTTTCCTTCCTCAGGCCAGCGGAACCGCCTGCCCGGCCTGGATGTAGGCGTGCTCGTGGGCAAGCAGTCCGATCAGCACGAACGGCACGGCGACCCAACCGATCCACGGCGCGGCCACCGCCACCGCGACCCCGCCGATACCGACCCAGAAGAACGGTGCGAACCGGCCCCGGACCATCTCGTGGATCGCCAGGTGCGCGTGGGCGGTGACGTGCGGCATCGCCACCTCGGCCCACACCAAGAGAATTTGCGCGGCGGCGGCCGCCATGATCACTTCGGTGGCGACCAGGGCACGGTGCGGGGCGTAGCCGGCGGCCAGCAGAAACGGCAGCAGGCCGGCCGCGCCGGCTAATATCGCCTGCAACACCAGATGCACGGGAAGCAAAGCGCTCTGCCACAGATCGCGAGCCTTGGCCTGGGCGAACAGAAAAGCGGTGTAGTACGCGGTGACCAGCGCCGAGGGCACTGCGAGGATTCCGCTGGCCCGTTGCAACCACCCCACATCGAAGATGACGGCCGCCAGATACACGCCGAGGATCCCGCCGTAGCCGCTGAGCATGAACGCCCCGCGCACCAGCCAGCTGCGCCATTGCGGTCGGGTGAAGATCAGGTAGAAGCGAAACGGATGCTTCAGATCCCAGGTCAACAAGACGCCGGTGATCGCCAGAAACGCCAGCGATCCGAGGGGCGCGATCCACCGTGTCAACGGATCGTCCCAGTCGTTCTCGCCGATCAGCGTCAGGCCGACCGCCACCATCAGGAGGCCGGCGGCAAGGCTTTTCGTCCACGTGTAGAGACTCACCCGCCACCCCCAGGGGGCGCGGTGGGGGACGTCGTAGGACACCAGTGCTGCCGCCGAGGAAACCGCACCAACCGGGTGACCTGACGTCGCCAGTTGCGGATCGGCGGGCCCCTGGGTCGCCCACGCGTACAACCCGCCGTCCGGCCGGCGCGCCGCCAGCGGATCCAGGGTGGCCTGGTGGGCACCGAGATAGAACACCCCCGGCCCGGTTTCCTTCTCCGGTCGTCGCACCACAGCAGGCCGACGGTTGATGAGTTCGGCGACTTTGGACGAAGGATCCTCCAGGTCGCCGACAAGGATCGCTTGGGTGGGGCACACCGTCACGCAGGCGGGCTCCAGCCCGACGTCGAGGCGGTGGGCGCACATGTTGCACTTCTCCGCGGAGTGGTCTTCCGGGTTGATGAAGATGGCGTCATAAGGGCATGCGGCCATGCACGCCTTGCAGCCGATGCAGATGCTCTTGTCGAAGTCGACGATCCCGTCGGACCTCTTGTACATGGCCCGGGTGGGGCAGGCGGTCACGCAGGGGGCGTCGGTGCACTGATTGCATCGCGTCACCTGAAATGCGCGGCGCGCTTCGGGGAATTTGCCGACATCCACCGATTTGACGTAGGTCCGGTTCACCCCGAGCGGGACCTCGTTCTCGCTTTTACATGCGGTGCTGCACGCGTGGCAGCCGATGCAGCGAGTCTGGTCGAGAACCTTCACCCATCGCCCGACTTGGGCGGCGTCAACAGCCATCACCCCAACCGTAGTACGGGATCGGCTCCGTTGACAGGGCACCGTTGCCATCCAAAGGTCCGGTATGGATTGCCGGCCTGAAAACCACGACTTTGCCGAGTTCCTCGTTCCTCAGGAGGTCGATGTTGCTTTGTGTCGTCACAAATATCTCTTGCTGGCGCGATGGTGTCGGGCCCGTAATAATCATTACTACACGCGAGGCCGACCGCCACGGAAAGCGGAGGGAAAATGTTGACAACACCGGTACAAATTTCGCAAACCTGCGTTGGATGGATTGGTTTCGGCGGCTGGTTGGCTTTTTTTCTGATCTGTGCCGTCGGCTATCTTTCGATCATGAAAGCCGTATTGATCCGGAGACTATACGCAGCCGCACATCGGCCGGCTGTCCGCGGCGTTGCCGCGGCGAAGGCCGCCTACTCCGAGCCTCCGGCCATTTCGGAGAGCACAGTGAAGATTACCGGGCAGGTTACTGATTCAGGTCACGAGTCACCGGAAACTTCGGCCAATGCCACCGCGCCGACGGGGCTGGCGGCGTTGGACTGGACATCGTTTGGTTGCCAGAACAGGCAGGGTTGCACCCGGGTTGCAGATTATGTCGTGGAATATCATGCCATTGACCATTGTCTGGATAGTGAATCCAACGCATTGGGAAACAGTGTCGAGATTCTCTGCAAGACCTGCTCAGCTTTCTTGCACATCGCGCTGGACATGCAGATCGGCCGTTTGATATCGCAAGGACGAGATTTGAGATGCTGTACGTGCGGAAAAGTCCTTGCCTTGCCCACCGACATCCTCAGGTCCGGAGCTCTTGACATTCCTGCTGACGGGCTTCACCCTGCGCGCCCGAGCAGTACCGGGGACCGGCTTCCTCAGATGAGTATGGCCCTGCCGAATGACGTGTCGGGGTGGTGAGATCTGCGGGTTCGCGTGGTCGGTCCTCGCGGGCCGGTGTTCCTGACTTCCCAGTCCGCGTTCGACAGGTGGCCGATGGGTACTCAGAACAACACCCAGCAGGAGGTTGATCAAGGTGGCCGAAGTCAGTAACGACGCCGGCGGTGACCAAGACCAGATCGTCACAGCAACCCGTGGTGGCGACGCGTCGATTGCCCCAGGTCATGTCCACCCGATGCTGAGTCCGCGCATGCCCGAACTCAGCTCGTTCGAGATGTTGCTTGCGCTGGCCCGTACCGGCAGCCTCGGCGCGGTCGCCACCGAGTTTGGTCTCACCCAGCAGGCAGTGTCGTCACGACTGGCGTCGATGGAGGCCCTGACCGGGGTGCAGCTGGCCCTTCGGACAACACGTGGCACCCAACTGACGCCCGCCGGTGTTGTCGTAGCCGAGTGGGCGGCCAGGCTGCTCGAGGTCGCTCACCACGTCGATGCCGGCCTGACCGCGATGCGTACTGAAAAACGCCGGCGCCTCAAGGTGGCGGCCAGCCAGACGATCGCCGAGCAGCTTTTACCCCAGTGGCTGGTCTCGCTGGCAACTGCCGCCGCCCGGGAGGGCCGCACCGCTCCCCAAATAGTGTTGACCGCCACCAACAGCGATGGTGCCATCGCAATGGTTCGCAACGGCACCGCCGAACTGGGATTCATCGAACGCCCCAACCCACCTGGCGAGCTGGCCAGTCGCATGGTGGCGCACGACGAGCTGGTGGTCATCGTGGCACCAGGTCACGCGTGGGCCCGGCGGTCGCGCAGCATCAGCGCCGCTGAGCTTGCCCAAACGCCTCTGGTCATGCGGGAGTCCGGCTCGGGAACACGTGACGTTTTGACCGCCGCGCTGCGCCGAGTGCTGGGCGATGACATGCAACAAGCGCCTCCCGCATTGGAATTTCCGTCAGCGGCCGCCGTGCGTGCCGCCGTCCTCGCCGGCGCGGGACCGGCCGTGTTGAGCCGACTGACAGTCACCGACGACCTGGCAGCCGGCCGTCTGCACGCCGTCAACGCGCCCGACCTGGATCTGCGGCGCCCGCTCGCCGCCATCTGGGCCGGCGGACGCACCCCGCCCGCAGGCGCCGCACGCGACTTCCTCAGCAGCATCGCCAACTCGTTACCCCGGTCGACTCAATAGCCGCTGAGCAGCCGGCGGGCACGCCCGAGAATGTCGGGTCCAACCCGACTGTGAATCCGCGACGGGTCAGCCGGCCGTCGTCCCCATAACAGCAGGACCCGTGCGGCCTCGTCGGTTTTCAGTGTCGCCGGTCCGTCCGGCTCCGCCAAGGCGATCGACGTCGAACCATTGTCAGCCGTGATCACGACGTCTTGTGACCCTCGGACACGCAGCCGGGCCTCGAATCGCTCGCCGGGCGCAAGCCTAAGCTGCTGGGCTCCTTTGGCCAGCAGCGGCTTGCCCACCGCGACCACACTGTGGGTCGTCATCCACGGTTGGGCCAGTCGCGCCTGTGCCGCCGCGTCGTCGCCGGTGATGTCCCAGCCGTGCAGGACGAGTTCCTCTCGGACGTGTTCGGCGAACCACGGCACCTTCATCGTGCGGCCGGCCCAGGCAACGTCAGTATCGGTGGGGACATCGTCGGCGGCTGCTGCCACTTCATTGAAGGCGGCCATCGCCCCGTGCAGCGCCTCCCACAGATCCGCGTCGTTCAAGGCACGCAGCGGTCCCTCACGTTCGTCAAAGCCACGCGTGTCAGCCCTTTCGCCGTCGAGGTGCTTGCCCAGCACCCGGGCGAGTTCTTCGGCGCCTGCGGCCATGTGGATGACGAGGTCGCGCACCGTCCAGGCTTCGCACCACGTGCCGGCGTCAGGCCGGTGCTGCGCAACCGAATCCAGGAAGGGTTGCCACTCGGGAAACCGGTCGGTGTCGATCTTTGCGCCCATGAGACCCATCGTGATGCCGACTTACTTCGGCCCGGACCGAAATATCCGCGTCCTATCGTGGGTGGTGTGTTCACCGATCCCGCTGTCGCTTTCGCCGGGCACGGTGACGCTGATATCGCCAGCATTGCCGCGCTGATCGGCGAGCGTGCCCGGGCGCGCGTGTTGATGACCTTGCTCGACGGGCGCGCACTGCCGGCCGGCGTGCTGGCCGCCGAGGCCGGAGTAGCCGCCTCCACCGCCAGCGAGCACCTCGCCCGACTCGTGGACGCCAGACTGCTCAGCGTCGAGCGTCAGGGGCGTGCCCGCTACTTCCGCCTGTCCGGCCCCGCAGTGGCCGAAGCTCTGGAGGCACTCGCCCGGATCTCTCCGCCCGAGCCGATCCGCTCGTTGCGCCAAGGCACGCGTGCGCACGCCCTGCGCCGGGCACGCACCTGCTACAACCACCTCGCCGGGCGGCTGGGCGTGGCCGTCATGACGGCGCTGCTCGAGCAGGGCCTGCTCACCGGCGGCGACGGGCGCTACAGCCCCGACCAAGCCGGCGCCGATCGGTTGTCGGCGCGCGGCGTCGACCTGACCTATCGGCTGACCCCGACCGGACGAGAAACGCTGGCCGCCTTCGGGATAGACCTGGCCGCGCTGAGCCGCAAGACGCCGATGGTCCGCTACTGCGTGGACTGGTCGGAACAACGCCACCACCTCGCCGGCCCGCTGGGGGCCGCGCTCAACCAGCGCATGTTCGACCTGGACTGGATCCGCCGCGTCAATCGGCGTCGCGCGGTGGTGCTCACCGACCTCGGGCGCCGAGGGCTCGCCGACACCTTCGGTATGCCAGCGGACTGGGACTGATCGGCACGGAGCCAATCCAGGCCGCTAGAAGCGGCTGCTGCGCTGCGGAATCGGCTACTGCAGCGGGCAGTTGGACGGCAAAGGACCGCCAGGGGCTGCCAACCGGAGGTACTTCGTCCCGGTTCTCCAGCAGGCGAACGATACCAAAATGTTGGTAGCATCTTGGTATGCGCACTACCATCGACAAGGCCGGACGTTTGGTGATCCCCAAGTCGCTCCGCGAGCAGTCGGGCATTACCGCGGGCGAGGTGGAGATTTCTCTGGACGGGGCCGCTGTCCGCATCGAAAGCGTGGCAGCCGACAATCTCGTCGAACAGGACGGACTTCTGCTGCTACCCAGTGGCGGCCCAGAACTTGACGCCGACGCGGTCAGGGAGTTGCGGCTTGCCGACCAGCGCTGAACACGTGCTTCTCGACGCCAGTGCGGCACTTGCCTTGGCGCAGCGTGAGAACCCGTTGCACCTCGCCGCCAGAACCCGGCTCCTCGCATGCCGCCGAGGGATGTCGGGACATGCCGCGGTCGAGCTGCTGTCGGTACTCACCCGACTGCCACCACCGCACCGGCTCAGTCCAGCTGCCGCACTTCGCTTGGAGCAGAAGAATTTTCCCGAGTCTCGCTTCCTGTCCGCGACGGATACGAAGGACCTGGTGCGGGAGTTGGCGTTGGCGGGCTTGGCAGGCGGCGCGCTGTACGACGGTCTCGTGGGTGCAGCTGCCCGCAAGCACAAGCTCCCGCTCGTCACCTGCGACCGGCGCGCCGAACCGACATATCGGTTGCTCGCCGTCGACTATGAGCTGCTATCGCCGACGCCGCCATGAAAACTGGCTCCTGCGGGCCCCGAGAACCGGTCTTCCCGCGGATCGACGGGCAACCGACACTGCTGCCGGTCGTGCGTCAGGATTCCTGAGCTTTTACCGGGTCGTGTTGCGTCAAAAGAGGTTTCGGGCGGCCCGGGAGATCCCTTCGGCACTCATCGGGTGCTGGTCGGCGAAGGCGGCAAGGTCTCGGGCGGTCAGTCCACTCGAGACTGCGAGCCCGATCTGGCCGATGAGGTTGCCCGCGTCGATTCCGACGACCCAACCGCCCACCAGCCGCAAAGAGCCCGTCGCGAAGAACAGCCGAATCTCGCCGCCGGTCTCACCGAAGATCTGAGCCCGGCTGTCCTCGGCGAAGGAGTAGGAGGCCTCTTCGACGCAGATTCCTTTGGCCGCCGCGGATGCGCGGGTCAGGCCGACGTAGGAGGCGGCGGGAAGCGTGAAGACCGTGGTGGGAGTGGACAGAAAGTCCACCGCGTCGGCGTGCCGGTCACCTGCCAGGATGTTGGCTGCGGCGGCGACGGATTGACGCACCGCGGCGTGGAAGAGCGGAGTTCTGCCGTTGACGTCGCCGCAGGCGTAGATGTGGCGCAGGTTGGTTTGCAGGGTGGGATCGACTGCGACGCCGTGGGCGTCGACCGCAACACCGGCCTCGCGTAGGCCGGCGGGGATCACCGGGTGGCGGCCGAGTGCCTGAAACGCGACCTCGGCGGACCTGTGCTGCTCGGCGGCCCCGTCGAAGAAGACCACCCGCACACCGCCGGGGGTTTGTTCGACCCGCCGCACCTCGGCCCCCAGAATGACGTCGATGTTCGGGTCCAGCAGCGGAGCCAGCAGTGCCACCATGTCGGGGTCCATCCCGGGCAGCAGTTGGGCTTCGCGTTCGAACACGGTGACCCGGGCGCCGAAGGCCGCGAAAAACGATGCGGTCTCCAAGCCCACGTAGCCGCCGCCGATGACCAGCATGGAAGCCGGTAGCTTCGACACAGACGGGTGAAGCGCGTAGAGGTCTCGGCTGTTGAGGCAGTGCTCGAGCCCGGGGATCGGCGGCGCGGAAATATCCGAGCCGCTGGCGATGACGATGTTGCGCGCCGTGAAGCGGCGAAGCCCTTCGGGGGTGTCCACCGCCACCGTGTGGGGATCCTCGATGCGCGCGGTTCCGGTGACCAGGGTGACATTGGGTGCCGCCCGCAACTCCGCGTCGTGCTGCGCATAGCGGCGGGTTTGCACCTGGTCTTTGTGGGCGATCACCTCGGAGTAGTCGACGTCGACTTCCCCGTGCAGCCCACTTGTGTGAAAGCGCCTCTGCTGCTGGAGGTGGTGGGCGATTTCGCGGACGGCTTTGGACGGCACGCAGCCCTCGGCCAGGCAATTTCCGCTCATCACCCCCTTGGGGTCGACCATCACGACGCT
>NZ_JBYCLC010000058.1:0-4143 GCF_057473685.1 Mycobacterium sp. TH-M116
CTCACCGTCGACTTGTCCGACGCGATGTGGAAGGCTGTCGGCTTTCGCAACGTCTTGGTGCACGAGTACGTCGCGGTGTCCGACGCGATCGTGGAATTCCGGCTCGGCGATCTGCGCGACCTGGAGCGGTTCGTCGAACGGGTGACCGCATTCGTGCGCGACGGCTCGGCCGTCGGCCCCTGGCGGCATGCGCCGCGCGGGTGGCGCCGGGGCGGGCAAGGCTCTTGAGGCGATGCCCGTAATGGAATCTGATTCGGGCACAGCGGGAAATCCCGTTGCGCGACGCCGGGGGATGGGCCAGGATATTGACCTATGGGCGAAGTTATGCCGTTCTCCGAAGCGAAGGCCCACCTGTCCGAATTAGCTGAACGCGTCGAACGTGAACACGCGCGTGTCCTCGTCACACGCAACGGACGGCCGTCATTCGTACTGGTGAGCCCGGACGACCTCGACGCGCTCGAAGAGACGCTCGACATCCTGCGGGATCCCGAGCTTGTCGCCTCGCTGAAGCGGTCGCAGGAAGAGGCTGCTCGGGGTAGTTCGCTGCCCTTGCCGTCTGCGTGAGTTCTCCGTCTGCGGACCCATACGATCTACGCATCACTCCTGAGGGACTCCGTCACCTGAACCGTCTCCCTACCAAGATCCGCGACGCAGCGCTGGCCACCCTATATGGGCCGATCCGAGAAAACCCGCGCCGGCTCGGCAAGGCCCTCGTCGGCGAACTCGTCGGCTTGTTCTCGGCGCGACAAGGCGACTATCGGATCATTTACAGCATCGATGACACAGCCAAGATCGTCATCGTGCACAGGATTCAGCATCGAGCGTCGGTGTACCGCCGACGATGACTTGGGTCTGCGTGCCAATTGGAGCATCAGCTGGGGTTCCCCCAAAGCGCGAAAGGGACGCAGCCACAACGCTGCCGAACAACCCTTAGACGGGGTGCAAATTGCGTGACCACTAAAGATCACTCACTTGCGCCGGTCGGCAAACCGCAACAAGACCCGGCAGGCTCTGGCGAAGCTGCGGGCTACACAGCGGCACCGCCGCCAGGATTTCTGCGCCCAGACCGCGCACCGCCTGGCCCAGTCGAACGCAGTCGTCGTGCTCGAAGACCTCCAGACCCGCAACATGACCCGCCGTGCTGCCCCGGTCGAATACCCTGACAAACCAGGCCAGTTCCTGCCGATAGACCTTTTTCGCGTAGGCGTCGATATCCAGGTACACCTCGACCTCTTCGGGCCGGCCCCCGGGCCGCCATTCGCGACCACCGTTGTTGTCGCAACAATGGCGTTTACGTGACTGTATAGCGTTTACGCACCTGTATATGCCTCGAAATTTCGTGCAGGTCCACCCGCATCGTCCCCGCTACGACGCCCGGCTCACCGTGATGGCACAGCCGCCGGCAGCCGGGTGACCCACCTATTTGATCGCGATTCGATAATGCTTGCCGATCAAGCCGCGCCGGGTCGTCGGCTCGCTTGTGCGTGAGACGTGGCAATCCCGAGGTGCGTTCGCCCCGGACGTGCGCGACGACCGGCACAAGGCTGCCAAGACTATGCAGGATGTGCCGCGTGCATCCGCGCGATTCATTTGCTGGACGCTTCCTTGGCGTGCCGACGTGCGGACACGACACACGACTTGGGCGGCAACAAAATTCGACACCGCCTGAAAATCGGCAAAACCGAACCGACTCAGGGTTCCGCCGACAACGGCAGCGGGCTCGACATGCCCCGGCTGGTTTAGCCACTGAGGCTCTCGATCCGCAAGTATGTCAGTTTCTCACCGCTGAAGGTGCAACACAGGTGTGCTCACATACCGTGCAGTTCCGATAGCATCAAGCGAGCGATCATGAAGTAGATGATCAGCCCAGTGCCGTCGACGATAGTGGCGATCATCGGGCCTGAAACGACGGCCGGGTCGACCCGCAAGACTTTGAGCAAGGGCGGAAGCAGCGACGCGATCAGCGACGACCACAACACTATTGCTGCCACCGTCACCGCAACCGTCGCAGTGACTTCAGGGCCCACGCTCAACGTCCAGGCACGTATCACCGCTGCCCCCGCCATGGTCAGTGCGAGCAGCGAGCCGGTCGACATCTCCTTGCCTAATATCGAAGGCACATCTCGAAACCGAACCTGGCCGGTAGCCATCGCGCGGATCAGGGTGGTGGTGATCTGGGTGCCGGTATTGCCGCCAGTGCCGATCAGCAGCGGGATGAAGAACGCCAGCGCGACCACCGCTTCGAGCTCCGCCTCGAACGCTCGCAGCACGGTCCCGGTGTAGGCCTCGGCGGCGAACAAGACAAGCAGCCAGACGACGCGCTTGCGCCACAGCAACCAGGGGGATGCCCTTAGATAGGGCACTTCCAGCGGAGCGGAGCCGCCCTGTCGCTCGGCGTCTTCGGTCGCTTCCTCTTGGGCGATGTCGTGGGCCTCGTCCTCGGCGAGGATACCGAGGAGCTTTTTGTCGCGGTCGACGACGGGAACTGCCAGCAAGTTGTGGTCGAGGAGTATCTGTGCCGCCAGCTCCGCGTCGGTCAGCGCTGAGACCACGATCAGGTTCTCGTCCATCAATTCCGATACCTGCCGTGCCGGATCAGCCAGCACGAGACGACGGAACGGGAGTAAACCCAGTAGATGAGATTCTTCGTCGGTAACGAAAATATATGCGGTGGTACGTGAATCACTGAGCGATGCCGCGGCGTTCGCACGGGCTGCGGCGATTACCTGCGACACCGTCATGTTCGGGCGCACGGTCATCATTTCGGGCACCATGTGCGCTGCGGCCGAGTTCTCAGGCCAGCTCAGCAACCCGCGGAGAACCGTTGCCCGCTCCGGCGGCAGCAACGTCAGCAACGCCTCCCGCTTCGGTCCGCCCATTTCGCGCAGAATGCCGGTGGCTTGGTCGGAGTCAAGGACGTCAAGCATCAGAGCCGCCCGCGATGAGTCCATCGCCTGAACCACCTGTGCCGCAAGATCGTGGTCAACCGATTCGATCAGCTCGGCGCCGCTGCGACTGTCAAGCAGCTCAGCGAGTTTGCTGAATTCGGTTTTGGACAACGCGGCGAGTTCGCGGGCGCGATCCCACACATTGGTGACAGCGTCGATCCATCGGTCGACGGCTTTCGGATCCCCGGTTGCGATAATTTCTCGCAGCGGCAATCGCCGAGGTAACAACGCCAGCAACGGAAAGTAACCGGTGCCCGCCACGTCCTCGGGGTATCCGCGACGCATGAAGGACACGACTTTGGCCAGTGCGGGCGGAAGGTCGCTACGGCCTATGGTCGTACCGTCCAATCAGCTAGGCGGGCATGGCGTCTCAGACGCGGTGTAAAAATAAAGCCTGATGTAGACGCGTCGGTCATCTTATAGGATGACGATGCAACCCGCCTGTTTGAACCATGGCCGATCATCTCCCCAGGGTCCCCGAATTCCCGACTCCCTCGTGAATCTCCTGACGTCTCCGTGGATCAGGTTTCATGCTGCTCGACCGGGTAGTGCGGGGCACAGGGCGCCGCGGGTGAGCATGGCCATGCCGATCAATGCGTCGGGGCTGTGAAATCCATATGCCCGCTTGGTGAACGGATCCAGGCAGATCACTGCTTGCGGCGCGCGTGCTCGCAGCACGGCGTGGATCCGTTCCGCACGGTCACAGCCGACATGGGTCAACAACCTGGCACGTTCGGACCCCAGCTGGTCGAAGAACTTGCCCAGGGTGTCTTTGTTGCGGCCTTCGGCTGCCCACACCAACCTGCCTGTCGCGTGATCGATCACCCACGAGCACTCCGCCCACCTCGCATTGAACCGCGGATCGGTCGAATCCGACTCGGGCACAATGGGTGTCATGTTGTCATAAATCAACACCTTGAAGACGCCACCGTAGAATCGCCAGGCCGCCTCACAAACGGCTATGATCGCCTCTAGCGTCTGGGAGAACGTCAGCCCGCCACGCGGCGGACATCCAGCTCTCGGCCACCGAACTGAGCGACGTGCGGCACGCTCTGGCGCAGATGCTCGTCGTCGCTGCGGCGGGACCAATACCCCGCCAGCTCGCCTTTCAGGGGCTCGGGCTTGCCGATCCCGTCGAATGGATCGCGTTGGATCTCTGCGATCAGGCGGGTGATCCGCCGGGCGGTCTTGCGGT
>NZ_JBYCLC010000059.1:0-19082 GCF_057473685.1 Mycobacterium sp. TH-M116
CGGTAAGCCGTGTGCGGGAAAACCGCACGCACGGATTGAAAGGGGGATGGGGAAACGGGTCCGCACTGCGGACACCGCGCCCCTGACTACCAATGGATTTGTCGAGCGGACACGGTCCCGGTGGCGCCGGGGAGGGGATCGTGCACTACCCGAAGGTGGTGCTGGTCACCGGTGCGTGCCGGTTCCTGGGCGGCTACCTGACGGCGAGGCTCGCTCAGAACCCGCTGATCAACAGCGTCATCGCGGTCGATGCGATGGCCCCCAGCAAGGACATGCTGCGTCGGATGGGACGCGCGGAGTTCGTTCGCGCAGACATTCGAAATCCCTTCATCACCAAGGTGATTCGCAACGGCGACGTCGACACGGTGGTGCACGCGGCGGCGGCCTCCTACGCGCCGCGATCCGGGGGCGGCGCCGCGTTGAAGGAGCTCAACGTGATGGGAGCGATGCAACTGTTCGCCGCCTGCCAGAAGGCTCCCTCGGTGCGCCGGGTGGTGGTGAAATCCACCTCCGAGGTGTACGGGTCCAGCCCGCGCGATCCGGTGGTGTTCACCGAGGACAGCAGCAGCCTCAGGCCGTTTCGCGCCGGTTTCGCCAAGGACAGCCTCGACATCGAGGGCTACGCGCGTGGCCTGGGGCGGCGCCGCCCCGACATTGCGGTGACGATTCTGCGGCTGGCCAACATGATCGGCCCGGCGATGGACACCACGCTGTCGCGGTACCTGGCCGGGCCGTTGGTGCCGACGATGTTCGGCCGCGATGCGCGCCTCCAGTTGCTGCACGAGCAGGACGCGCTGGGCGCGCTGGAGCGCGCGGCGATGGCCGGCAAGGCCGGCACGTTCAACGTCGGCGCCGACGGCATCATGATGCTGTCCCAGGCGATCCGGCGGGCCGGGCGGATCCCGCTGCCGGTGCCCGGTTTCGGCGTGTGGGCCCTGGATTCGCTCAGGCGGGCCAATCGCTACACCGAAATCTCCCGCGACCAGTTCGACTACCTGAGTTACGGCCGCGTGATGGACACGACCAGAATGCGCACCGAACTCGGCTTCCAGGCCAAATGGACCACCGCCGAGGCTTTCGACGACTACGTGCGCGGCCGCGGCCTGACTCCCATCATCGACCCTCATCGGGTACGCTCCTGGGAGGGTCGCGCCATTGCCTTAGCGCAGCGCTGGGGAAGCCGAAATCCAATGTCGTGGGGTGGGGTCAGGTAGATATCGTGGCGGGTGACACCAGAGCGAACGTGATTCCGCTACACACAAATCGGGGCCGGGTGGCGGCACGCCGCAGGGCCGGTCAGCGGTCCGATTCCTCTCGTGAGCAGACGTCGTTGCTGTCGGATCCCCGCGGCCGGGCCTCGGCCGAAAAGCTCGCTGCCGTCGTGCGTGAAATCGACGAGCAGCGGCGCGGCACGGGCGCGGGTGCGGGGACGGGCGAGGCGCTCACCGAACTCGCCCAGCGGGTGGCCGCGGTGAGCGGCTTCCTCCGCCAGCGGCTGACGGGCGACTACACCGTCGACGAGTTCGGTTTCGACCCGCACTTCAACGACGCGGTCGTCCGCCCTTTGCTGAGGTTCTTGTTCCGTTCGTGGTTCCGCGTCGAGGTCAGTGGTATCGAGCACCTGCCGAGCGAGGGGGCCGCGCTCTTGGTGGCCAATCACGCCGGTGTGCTGCCCTTCGACGGACTGATGCTGTCGGTTGCGGTGCATGACGAACATGCGGCCCACCGCGACCTGCGGCTGTTGGCCGCCGACATGGTGTTCGACCTGCCAGTGATCGGCGAAGCGGCCCGCAAGGCCGGTCACACCATGGCGTGCACGACGGATGCGCACCGGCTGTTGGCGGCGGGCGAGCTGACCGCGGTGTTCCCGGAGGGCTACAAGGGACTGGGTAAACGCTTCGAGGACCGCTATCGACTGCAGCGGTTCGGCCGCGGCGGCTTCGTGACGGCGGCGCTGCGCACCAAGGCGCCGATCATTCCCTGCTCGATCGTGGGGTCCGAAGAGATCTACCCGATGCTGGCCGACATCAAGCTGCTGGCGCGGCTTTTCGGGCTGCCCTACTTCCCGATCACCCCGTTGTTCCCGCTGGCCGGTCCCGCCGGCCTGGTGCCGCTGCCGTCCAAATGGCGCATCGCGTTCGGTGAGCCGATCTGCACCAACGACTACGCCGCTTCCGACGCGGAGGATCCTATGGTCACGTTCGAGCTGACCGACCAGGTGCGCGAGACGATCCAGCAGACGCTGTATCGGCTGCTCGCCGGTCGGCGCAACATCTTTCTCGGCTAGCGCGTGGTCTGCTCAACGCAGCGCTCCGGTGCCTGACGGCACCGGAGCGCTTTGCGTGCAGGACTATTTGAGCAGCGTGAACTGGCAGACGTCGGTGTACCCGTCGCGGAACAGGTCTGCGCAACCCCGCAGGTAGTGCATGTAGACGCCGTAGGTCTCCTGCCCCTTGAGTGCGATCGCCTCCTCCTTGTGCGCCTCGAGTGCGTCGGCCCACGCGGTGAGTGTCGGAACGTAGTTCTTGCCGATCATGTGATGGCGCTCGATGGTGAAACCCGCCTCCGTCGCGTAGCGGTCGACCTGCGCGATCTGAGGTAATTTCCCGCCGGGGAAGATCTCCTTGAGGATGAAGCTGATGAAGCGCAGCAGGCTCATCGTCGTCTTCAGGCCGCGCTCCTGCGCCTGCTCGGTGGTCGGGACCACGATCGTGTGCAGCAGCATTCGGCCGTCGTCGGGCAGTAGGTGATGAAACTTCTTGAAGAACGTGGCGTAACGCTCGTAGCCCGCGTCACCGGCGCCGTCGGCGAAGTGCTCGAACGCGCCGAGCGACACGATGCGGTCGATCGGCTCGTTGTCGAATTGTTCCCAGCCCTGGATCCGCACTTCTTTGCGGCGGGGGCTGTCGATCTCCTTGAACTTCGCGACGTCGTGGGCGTACTGGTTCTCGCTGAGCGTCAGACCGATGACGTTGACGTCGTACTCCTGCACGGCGTGCCGCATGGTCGAGCCCCAGCCGCAGCCGATGTCGAGCAGGGTCATTCCGGGTTCGAGGTTCAGCTTGTCCAGCGCCAGCTTGCGCTTGGCGTACTGGGCCTCTTCGAGCGTCTTGCCCGGGTTGTCCAGGTTCGGATGCTCGTCGAAGTAGGCACAGCTGTAGGTCATCGACGGGTCAAGCCAGAGCTTGAAGAACTCGTTCGATTTGTCGTAATGAGACCGAACCGCCGCGACCGGCGGTTTGAGCTGGGTATTGCCCGTTTCCCCCTGTCCCGTCATGCAATCGACATTACTTTCCGGCTGATATCGATGCAATCGCGGCGATGGTGTCTTCAGGACGCGCGTCCTGGTGTGCGGCTTCGCCCAGCATCGTCACCGTGCTGGTGACGATGGGGTTGCCGTGGGCGTCTGTCACTTCGCTGCGGATTTCCACGATCACCGCACCGTGCGACTCGAGGACTGAGTCGAGATAGGTGTCGAAATACAGTCGGTCGTGGGCCAGTATCGGCCGGTGGAACGTGAACTTCTGGTCTCGGTGCATGACGCGGGCGATATTGATCGGGATGTTGAACTTGGTGAAGATCTCCAGCTGCACGCGCCGGCCCGCGACGGCCAGAAAGGTCAACGGGGCCAGCACCGCGGGGTAACCGGCGGTGGTGGCGTCGGCCTCGCTGAAGTACGACGGATGCTCGTCTTGGATCGCGAGCGCGAACTCACGGATCTTCTCGCGACCGACCTCGAAGTAATCGGGTGCCCGGTAGTGGCTGCCGATCAGGTCCTGGGCTTCTGCAGGAATTGTCATGCCGGTGCCACTTTCCGCTCGAAGACGTGTTCAGCGGCGCAGCTTATCAGCGTGGTTGGCGTCGTGAGGCCAGCGCCGCCAGCGCGCCCCCTGCCGCCCCCAGCGCCAGCGCCGACGGGACACCGATCCGGGCGGCCTTGCGTGCGGTGCGGAAGTCGCGGATCTCCCACCCCTTCTCGCGGGCCAGGCTGCGCAGTCGCGAGTCGGGGTTGACGGCGACTGCGGTGCCCACCAATGAGAGCATCGGCACATCGTTGTAGCTGTCGGAGTAGGCGGTGCAGCGTCTCAGGTTCAGGCCCTCCCTGATCGCCAGCGACCGCACCGCGTGCGCCTTGCCGGTGCCGTGCAGGATCTCGCCGACGAGCCGGCCGGTGAACACCCCGTCGACCGACTCGGCGACGGTACCCAGCGCGCCCGTCAGCCCGAGCCGACGCGCGATGGTGGCGGCGAGCTCGTACGGCGTGGCGGTGATCAGCCATACCTGCTGGCCCGCGTCGAGGTGCATCTGGGTGAGCTCGCGGGTGCCGGTCCAGATCTTGTCGGCGATGATCTCGTCGTAGATTTGCTCGCCCAGCTCGACGAGTTCCTGGACGGGCCGGCCCTCGATGAACGTGAGCGCCTTGCGGCGGCCGGCCGCGACGTCGTGGCTGTTCTCCTTGCCCAGGAGCTGAAACTTGGCCTGGGCGTAGAGGAAACCGACCACGTCGCGGTACGTGAAGTAGTCGCGGGCAGCCAGGCCGCGGCCGAAGTGCACCGCCGACGAGCCCTGCACCAGGGTGTTGTCGACGTCGAAGAACGCGGCGGCGGTCAGATCGACCGGCGGCTGGGCGGGGACCTCGCCGGCGTCGGTGGCCGCATGCAAGGCCTCGAGCGCCCGCGCGGCGCTGGCCTCGGCGGCCAGCGATTCCAGGTCTACAGGACCGGGGCGATCCGCGCTGCCCGACTCAGCGGAAGCCATCGTTCAATCTCCTACGTGCTGTGCCGACCGGTGGCCCGTGGCTGGCCGAGGTCAACACTATCCGGAGGGCGTGGGGAAGGGCTGTGCATCGGTGTGAGGGTGATTCAGAACCCTGGGAGGACCCGGCCTCGTCGGCCTGGCAGCGCTCGCCGGCCCGGCCCACAAGATGTGAGCCGAAAGCGTCGTCGGCCATGTCCTGAACGCGACGCCTGCCCGGGGGCGCCACATGTCGCCGGGTGCCACACTGATCACCATGAGCTCGACTCCAACCGACGCCCCACGGCGGCCCCGGGTACAGCTGCTGAGCCGCGACGGCTGCACCGTCTGCGCGCGGGTGCACGCGAGGCTCGCCGAACTGGCCGATGAGCTGGGATTCGATCTGTCGATGACCGACGTCGACGCCGCAGCCGTGGCCGGTGACCACGGCCTGCGGGCCGAGTTCGGCGACCGGCTGCCGGTGATCCTGCTCGACGGCCGCGAGCACAGCTACTGGGAGATCGACGAGCCCCGGCTGCGCGCCGATCTCGCTCGCTGAGGTGGCCTCGAAGCCGATGGTCGCCGACCATTTATTTGGTAGGCCACCTCAGAACCGACTACCGTGGATGTCGACTTCAGTAGCTGACCGAGCAAGGGAGCTGGCCAGGTGATGCTGCCGTGAGCATCCTGCTTTTCGGGGTTTCGCACCGCAGTGCGCCGGTCGCCGTCCTGGAACAACTCAGCATCGACGAATCCGATCAGGTCAAGATCGTCGACCAGATGCTGCAGTCCCCGCTGGTGACCGAGGCGATGGTGCTGTCGACCTGCAACCGGGTCGAGGTGTACGCGGTGGTGGACGCCTTCCACGGCGGGTTGGCGGTGGTCGGGCAGGTGCTGTCGGACCATTCCGGCATGTCGATGACCGATCTGACCAAGTTCGCCTACGTCCGCTACAGCGAGGCGGCCGTCGAGCACCTCTTCGCGGTGACCAGCGGTCTGGACTCGGCGGTCGTCGGCGAGCAGCAGGTGCTCGGTCAGGTGCGCCGGGCCTATGCCGGCGCCGAAGCCAACCGCACCGTCGGCCGGGTGCTGCACGAGCTGGCCCAGCGTGCGCTGTCGGTGGGCAAGCGGGTGCATTCGGAGACCGGCATCGACGCCGCCGGTGCCTCGGTCGTCTCGGTCGCCCTGGGCCTGGCCGAACGCAGGCTCGACGGGCTGGCCGGCAGGACCGCCGTGGTGATCGGCGCCGGGGCGATGGGTGCCCTGTCGTCGGCGCATCTGACCCGGGCCGGCATCGGGCGCATCCACGTGCTCAACCGGTCGCTGTCGCGGGCGCAGCGGCTGGCCCGCAAGATTCGCGAGTCGGGCGTGGACGCCGAAGCCCTGCCGCTGGATCGCCTGCCCCAGGCGCTGGCGCACGCCGACGTCGTGGTCAGCTGCACGGGGGCCGTCAGCCCGGTCGTGTCGCTGGCCGACGTGCACCACGCGCTGGCCGCGTCGCACCGGGACGAGGCCGCCGAGCCGCTGGTGATCTGCGACCTGGGCATGCCGCGCGACGTCGACCCCGCGGTGGCCGGCCTGCCCGGAGTCTGGGTCGTCGACGTCGACCGCATCCAGCACGAGCCCTCGGCCAACGCCGCGGCCACCGACGTCGACGCCGCCCGCCACATCGTCGCGGCCGAGGTCGCCGCCTACCTGGCGGGGCAGCGGATGGCCGAGGTCACCCCGACGGTGACGGCGTTGCGCCAGCGGGCCGCCGATGTCGTGGAGGCCGAACTGCTGCGCCTGGACAACCGGTTACCGGGCCTTGAGAGCGCTCAGCGCGAGGAGGTGGCGCGCACCGTGCGCCGCGTGGTGGACAAGCTGCTGCATGCGCCCACCGTCCGGATCAAGCAGCTGGCCAGCGCACCCGGCGGCGACAGCTACGCCGAGGCGCTCCGCGAACTCTTCGAACTCGACCCAACCGCCGTAGACTCCGTAGCCGCCGTCGCCGCGGGCGAATTGCCTTTCATGGCAAGCGTATTCGACGCGGGTCCGCCGCAGCAGTCCGCCGAGTAGCCGATTGGCGAACGTGATCCGGATAGGCACCCGGGGCAGTCTGTTGGCCACCACCCAGGCCGCGACCGTCAGGGACGCGCTGATCGCCCTCGGTCATCCCGCGGAACTGGTGACCATCAGGACGGCGGGTGACCTCTCCTCGGCGCCGATCGACACCCTCGGGGTGGGCGTCTTCACCACCGCGTTGCGGGAGGCCATCGACGACGGCCGCGTCGATGCCGCGGTGCACTCGCACAAGGATTTACCGACCGCCGACGACCCCCGGTTCACGATCGCGGCGATACCGGCGCGTAACGACCCCCGCGACGCGGTGGTGGCCCGCGACGGACTGGTGCTCGCGGAGTTGCCGACGGGGTCGCTGGTGGGTACGTCGTCCCCGCGGCGGGCCGCGCAGCTTAGAGCACTGGGTCTCGGTTTGGAAATTCGCCCCCTACGAGGCAACCTAGATACCAGGTTGAACAGGGTAAGCAGGGGTGATCTTGACGCCGTCGTGGTGGCCCGGGCCGGTCTGGCCCGACTCGGCCGCCTCGACGATGTCACCGAGACGTTGGAGCCGGTACAGATGTTGCCCGCACCTGCCCAGGGCGCGCTCGCTGTCGAGTGCCGCGCCGGTGACGGCCCGTTGGTGGCGGTGCTGGCCGGGCTGGACGACGCCGACACGCGCGCGGCGGTCACCGCGGAGCGAGCCCTGCTGGCCGAACTGGAGGCCGGTTGCTCAGCACCGGTGGGTGCGGTCGCCGAGGTGGTCGAGTCCATCGATGAGGACGGCCGCGTCTTCGACGAGCTGTCGCTGCGCGGTTGCGTGGCGGCGCTGGACGGATCCGACGTGATCCGCGCGTCGGGCATCGGCGATCCCGGTCGGGCACGGGAGCTGGGGCTCTCGGTCGCGGGGGAGCTGTTCGAGCTGGGCGCCCGGGAACTGATGCGCGGTGCGTGGCCGGATCCGGCGCGAGAAAATTGAGTGGAGAGTGAAGTGGGAGCGACAATGACTCGCCAAACAAGCGTGCGAGGGCGTAAGCCAAGGCCGGGCCGTATCACTTTCGTGGGTTCCGGTCCTGGCGACCCCGGGCTACTGACCACGCGGGCCGCCGCGGCGCTGGCCGGCGCGGCCCTGGTGTTCACCGATCCCGACGTGCCCGAACCGGTGCTGGCGCTCATCGGCAAAGACCTGCCGCCCGTGTCCGGCCCGGCACCGGCGGACCCGGCTCCGGGGAAAGCCGACGGCGATCACGCCCGGGCCACCCCCGCGGTGGCGCACGGCGGTCCCGACATCCGCCCCGCCCTGGGCGAACCGGCCGAGGTCGCCAAGACGCTGACCGCCGAGGCCCGCTCCGGTGTGGACGTGGTGCGACTGGTCGCCGGCGATCCGCTGACGCTCGATGCGGTCATCACCGAGGTGAACGCCGTGGCGCGCACTCACCTGCACGTCGAGATCGTTCCCGGCTTGTCGCCTGCCAGCGCGGTCCCGACGTACGCGGGGCTCCCGCTGGGCTCGGCGCACACCGTGGCCGACGTGCGCGACCCACATGTCGATTGGGACGCTTTGGCCGCTGCCCCCGGCCCGCTGATCCTGCAGGCCACCGCCTCGCACCTGCCCGAGGCGGCCCGCACCCTGATCGAGCACGGGTTGGCCGAGAACACCCCGTGCGTGGTGACCGTGCACGGCACCACCTGTGCGCAGCGTTCGGTGGAAAGCACGCTGCAGGGCCTGAGCGATCCGGGTCTCCTGACGGGTATCGACGTCCCGGGCGCGACCGGCGTCAACGGCGTTGATGGCAGGGAATCCCCGAACGGTCCGCTGGTGGTCACCATCGGCAAGACGGTGAGCAACCGGGCGAAGCTGAACTGGTGGGAGAGTCGCGCGCTCTATGGCTGGACCGTGCTGGTGCCCCGCACCAGGGACCAGGCCGGCGAGATGAGCGAGCGCCTGACGTCCTACGGCGCGTTGCCGGTCGAGGTGCCGACCATCGCGGTGGAGCCGCCACGCAGCCCCGCCCAGATGGAACGGGCCGTCAAGGGCCTGGTCGACGGCCGCTTCCAGTGGGTGGTGTTCACCTCGACCAACGCGGTGCGCGCCGTCTGGGACAAGTTCGGCGAATTCGGCCTGGACGCCCGCGCATTCTCCGGGGTCAAGATCGCCTGCGTCGGCGAGTCGACGGCCGACCGGGTGCGCGCGTTCGGGATCAGCCCCGAGCTGGTACCGGCCGGGGAGCAGTCCTCGATCGGCCTGCTGGACGAATTCCCGCCCTACGACAGCATTTTCGACCCGGTGAACCGGGTCTTGCTGCCGCGCGCCGACATCGCCACGGAGACGCTCGCCGAGGGGCTGCGCGACCGCGGCTGGGAGATCGAGGACGTGACCGCGTACCGCACGGTGCGGGCCGCGCCGCCGCCGGCGGCCACCCGCGAAATGATCAAGACGGGCGGCTTCGACGCGGTGTGCTTCACGTCTAGCTCCACGGTGCGCAACCTGGTGGGCATCGCCGGCAAGCCGCACGCGCGGACCATCATCGCCTGCATCGGGCCCAAGACGGCCGAGACGGCCGCGGAGTTCGGTCTGCGGGTGGACGTGCAGCCCGACGTCGCCGCAGTGGGTCCGCTGGTGGACGCCCTGGCCGAGCACGCCGCGCGGCTGCGCGCCGAGGGTGCGTTGCCGCCGCCGCGCAAGAAGAGCCGCAGGCGCTAGTGGTTACCCGGCAGGCCGGCCCGCGGTTCGCCCCGCTCGCGAGCTGGGGGTACTTCCCGCTTGCGGCGGGGCGACCGACCCACCGTCGGAACCGGGGCCGCGCGCGCCCGCGCGGCTATCGCGCACCGTCATGAGCGCTTATCCTCGGCGGCGCCCGCGCCGGCTGCGCTCCACCCCCGCGCTGCGGCGCTTGGTCGCGCAAACCTCCTTGGAGCCGAGGAATTTGGTGCTGCCGATGTTCGTCGCCGACGGGATCGGCGAACCGCGGCCCATCCCGTCGATGCCGGGGGTGGTGCAGCACACCACAGATTCGCTGCGCGGTGCGGCCGCCGCGGCGGTCGCCGCCGGGGTGGGCGGGCTGATGTTGTTCGGCGTGCCGCGAGACGAAGACAAGGATCCGGCCGGGTCGGCCGGCACAGACCCCGACGGCATCCTCAACGTCGCCCTGCGGGACCTGGCCAAGGACCTCGGCGACGCGACCGTGCTCATGGCCGACACCTGTCTGGACGAGTTCACCGACCATGGGCACTGCGGCGTGTTGGACGGGTCGGCCCGAGTCGACAACGATGCAAGCGTCGCGCGCTACGTCGAATTGGCTGTGGCCCAAGCGCAGTCGGGTGCTCACGTGGTTGCGCCGAGCGGGATGATGGACGGCCAGGTGGCCGCGATCCGTGACGGCCTGGACGCCGCGGGCCACACCGACGTCGCCATCCTGGCCTATGCCGCGAAGTTCGCTTCGGCTTTCTACGGCCCGTTCCGCGAGGCGGTGTGCTCGAGCCTGTCCGGGGACCGCCGCACCTACCAGCAGGAGCCGGGCAATGCGCGGGAGGCGCTGCTCGAGGTCGAACTGGATCTGGTCGAGGGCGCCGACATCGTGATGATCAAACCCGCGATGGGTTACCTGGACGTGGTCGCCGCGGCGGCCGGCGTCTCGCCGGTTCCGGTGGCCGCATACCAGGTGTCGGGGGAGTACACGATGATCTGCGCCGCCGCGGCGAACGACTGGATCGACGAGCGGGCCGCGGCGCTGGAGTCGTTGACCGGCATCCGGCGCGCCGGAGCCGATATCGTGCTCACCTACTGGGCCGCCGACGCAGCGGTCTGGCTTTCGTGAGACGGGGGGTGCTGTGACCTCGAAGACCTCTACGAGTGGCACCAGGGCCACACCGCTGTTCTACGAACCCGGTGCCAGGTGGTATTGGGTGCTGGCCGGGCCGTTGGCGGCGTTGTCGATGATCCTGATCGAGGTGTGGAGCGGTGCCGGGGTGCAACCGCTGACGCCGATCATCTTCCTGGTGATGGTGTCGGCGTTCGTGGCATTGCAGGTGAAGGCCGCGCGAATCCATGTCTCGGTGGAACTCACCGAAGACGCTCTGCGTCAGGGCACCGAGACTCTGCTGGTGCGCGAGATCGTCAGGGTCTACCCGGAGCCCGAGAACCACGAGAAGTCGGGCAAGGAGCTGGCGCAGTGGCAGTCGGCCCGCGCGCTCGGCGAACTGGTCGGCGTCCCCCGCGGCCGGATCGGCATCGGGCTCAAGCTCACCGGGGGCCGCACGGCGCAGGCGTGGGCGCGGCGCCACCGCCAGCTGAGGGCGGCGCTGACGCCGCTGGTCCAGGAGAGGGTGCAACCCCCCGAGGTCAGCGCCGACCACGATGACAACGACACGGGGTCGGTGCGGTGAGCGCGCGGCGCCGGGCCCCTCGCCGCGCCCTGGTCGAAGTCTGCCTGGCCTGCGCCGCGCTGGTCGGCGCCGGTATCAGCTGGACACACGCGCGCCACACGCAACGCGTCGCCCCGATCGCCGACGGCCAGCCCTTCACGACGTCGCTGGTGTACAACCCCCAGCTGTTGTTGCTGACCCTGGTTCTGGTGACGGCCGCCGGGTTGCTGCTCGTGACGGGGCTGGCCCGCACGCTCCGTGTGCGCCGCCGCGCCGACGGGGGCGTGGACGTGCAGGACGGGTAAGGCTAGGCGGTTTTGCCGACGAGCGCCAGCATCAGCCGGCGGCGGCTGGCGATGCCGTCGCCCAGGTTGTGCAGCGCTTGGCGCACCGAGTCCGCGGTCGGGAATCGTGCCTGCGCGCCGTCGTCGCCGATCGCATCCGCGACCGCGGGGCCCGCGACCAGCACCCACCCGCGACCCGCGGCGCGGCACTGTTCGTCGAGAGCGGAGAGCAGAAGGAGACCGGGCGCGCCGAAACCGTGTACCTCGCTCATGTCGAGCACCACAGGGTTTTCGCCGAGAACGAAGCGCCGCAGGTGTTCGCCGATCTGTTCGACGTTGTCGGCCGCGATCTCGCCCCGGATGGTCACCACCGTCGCCAGGTGTCGGCAGTGGGCCCGCAATTGCGCGCCACCGTAGGCGAAAGTGCTGTTCCCCTGTCGAGTCCTGATGTCCGGAATCGTCATGAGCATCCTCGTTCTGCGTGTCCTGCACGAAAATCCTGGAGGCCGAGTCGGCGCCGACCGAACCTGGTAGTAGTACGGTTACCCGCCAAGTTAAGGAGACCGACAACCCTGTCTAACTCTTCGCTAAGAAGCGGGTCCAGTGGCCGCGAAAAGGCCGTTTCGGGGCCGTTCGGGTTGCCGACACGCCACCACGAGGCGCTCGGGGCCGCACCGAGGGCCCTCACTCCGGAACGGCGATCTCGCTGTTAGGCTGCCAGGGCTGTCGGTTGCCGGGTCGGGGGCCAGGAACAGGCATGCGCTGCAGCGGCGTGAGGAGGAGTTGGGCAATCGGCCGGCGAACGGCACAGTCCCGACGGAAAGAACATCGTGCGCACCGGAGAGATCAAGGGCGAGATCAAGGCTCTCACCGGACTCCGCATCGTCGCGGCGGTGTGGGTGGTGCTGTTTCATTTCCGGCCGATGCTGGCCGACGCCTCGCCCGATTTCCTCGACGCGCTGGCGCCGGTGCTCAATTGCGGTGCGCAGGGCGTCGACCTGTTCTTCATCCTCAGTGGGTTCGTTCTGGCCTGGAACTACCTCGAGCGCATGGGCCGGACATGGTCGACGCGCGCCACCGCGCACTTCCTGTGGTTGCGGCTGGCCCGGGTGTGGCCGGTGTACCTGCTCACGCTGCACCTGGCCGCCCTGTGGGTGATCTTCACCCTGCACGTCGGCCACGTGCCTTCGCCCGACGTCGGTGACTTCACCGCGACCAGCTACATCCGTCAGGTCCTGCTGGTGCAGTTGTGGTTTCAGCCGTTCTTCGACGGTTCGAGCTGGGACGGGCCGGCCTGGTCGATCAGCGCGGAATGGCTGGCGTACGTGTTGTTCGGTGCGCTCGTCCTGGTGATCTTCCGGATGACGCACGCCACGCGGGCGCGCAGCCTGATGGTGCTGGCGTGTGCAGCGACGCTGCCTCCCATGGTGCTGCTGCTGGTCAGCGGGCAGTTCTACACCCCGTGGAGTTGGCTGCCGCGCATCGTCACGCAGTTCACCGCGGGCGCGCTGGCCTGTGCCGCTGTGCGCAGGCTTCGGCTGACCGATCGAGGCCGCCGCGCCGGCGGATACGTCTCGCTGGCGCTGTTGGCCGCCATGGTGGGTGTCCTGTACTGGCTCCACGCGCACCCGATATCCGGCGTCGTGGAGAACGACAGCGGCGGGGTCGTCGACGTGTTGTTCGTCCCGCTGGTCATCACGCTGGCGGTCGGCGTGGGCAGCCTGCCCAGGCTGCTGTCCACCCGGGTGGTGGTGTACGGCGGGCAGATCTCGTTCTGCCTCTACATGGTTCACGAACTGGTGCACACGGCATGGGCGTGGGCGGTGATCCAGTTCAACCTCACTCCATGGGAGCAGGACAATCCGTGGAAGTGGAACGTCATCGGCCTGCTCGCGATTGCCGTGGCTTTCTCGGCCCTGATGTATCACCTCGTCGAAGAGCCCGCGCGGCGCTGGATGCGCAGGATGGTGGGCACCGGGGCGGGCAAGCCGGGAACCGGCTCCGGTGAGCCGGATGCCGGCAAGGTACGTCAGATCGACCGTGCGCGGGAAGCGGTTTCGGCGCGTGCGGTGTGAGAGGCGCCCGCCCAGGTGGGGCAGGTCGTGCCCCCGATACCGTGTAGGTCTCCGCGCGCTGACGGCGAATCGGGGCCGGCTTGTTCGTACGATTTCGTTGGTGCGGGCGCGGCTCTCGGGGGTGTCCGCAGCAGGAGCCGTTCACAGTGGAGGTGCCGTGGGGCGTCTGGTCACGGTCGTCATCGGCCTCGCGTGTGTGGTCGGCGTGGTGTTCGGGCAGCTGGCGTATCCGGCGCGGGCCCGGGCCTATGACACCCGGCTCTACCGGGTCGCGGTCATCGGCGACTCCTACACGACCGGCACCGACGAGGGCGGTCTGGGCCCGTACTCGTGGACCGCACGGGTGTGGCGGACCTTGGCCGGGGAGGGCGTGCGGATCGCACCCGACGTGGCAGCCCAGGGCAGAGCCGGCTATGTGGTGCTCGGGGATCACGGCAGCATCTTCGCAGACCTGACCGCCCGGGCGGTCCAGCCCGACGACGCGCTGGTGGTGTTCTTCGGCTCGCGCAACGACCAGGGCGCCGATCCGGGGATGCTGACCGCAAAGTCTCACGACACCTTCGCTCTGGCGCGGCACCTGGCGCCGTCGGCGCGGTTGCTGGTCATCGGGCCGCCGTGGACGAGCGCCGATGTACCCGATTCCATCGTGCTGATTCGCGACGTGCTCAACGTCGAGGCCAGCGCGGCCGGAGCGGCGTTCGTCGACCCGATCGGCGACGGCTGGTTCGTCGGCAGGCCCGACCTGATCGGCCCGGACGGCGTGCACCCCACCGACGCGGGGCACGAGTACCTGGCGGACAAGATCGCGCCGTTGATCCGCATGCAGCTGCCCGGATGAGGGTCTCCCATCGGCGCGTGCCGCCGGCTCGTCAGGCCGCCAGCCAGGCCAGCTCGCCGGGCAGCTGTCCGCGCCAATAGAACATGTCGTGGCCGCCCAGCGAGAACCTTCCCGAAGGCGGTGCCGTGAG
Organism: Mycobacterium sp. TH-M116; assembly: GCF_057473685.1. NCBI lineage: Bacteria > Bacillati > Actinomycetota > Actinomycetes > Mycobacteriales > Mycobacteriaceae > Mycobacterium > Mycobacterium sp. TH-M116. Next base: position 14,467 of record NZ_JBYCLC010000059.1, read on the forward strand.
CTGGGCCACGAACTGGCGGGTGGCGAAGGCGAAGCGGTCGAACATGCCGCAGTCGACCCGCAGCGGGATCTGCGAGAGCGCGGGCACGCCCAGCACGCTGTTTTGCACCCAGTCGTCGTCGCTGTCGAACGCGCCCGGATCGCTGGCGGCGAACGACGTGAACAGTGCCGGGCTGATCGCGCAGATCCCGGCCGTACGGGCCGCACCCAGCCGGGCGCCCAGGTGCAGCGCGCCGTATCCGCCCATCGACCAGCCCATGAACCCCACCCGGGAGGTGTCCATGCCCATCGAGGCCAGCATCGGCAGTAGTTCATCAAGCACCATCGCGCCGGAGTCCACGCCCGTTGCCCGCCGGTGCCAGTAGGTGTTGCCGCCGTCGACACCGACCACAGCGAACGGCGGGCGGCCCGCTTTGACCAGTTGGGCAAGCCCATTGTCGACGCCGACATCGAGCATCTGATTGGCGTCGCCGTTCACCCCGTGCAGCGCGATCACCGGACGCAGCGGCCCGGTCTGGCCCGGCGGGAGGGCCATGACCCAGTTGGTTGTGACGCCGCCGCGCGCGGCGGAGACGAATGAGCCGGTCAGCCTGGTCGGCAGGGTCGTGCCCGCGGTCGAGGGCTCGAACGGTGCGGGGGTCTGCGGCTGCGACACAGCCTTCGGTTCCAACGGGTCCAGCAGCGCGCTCAGCGCCCACACGCCGGCGGCGGCCGCGCCGGCACCGGCTCCGATGCGCAGCATCGCACGGCGATTCACCTCAGCCACGCGCGTGATGATGCCGCGCCGGCCGATCTGCGTCTGACCAGGCACGCCGGGTGGCCGGTTTCGTGATGAAGCGGTCACGAAAGGGTGACATTCGTCACCGGGGCGGGTCAGCTGGGCCGCAGGGGCCGGGATGTCTGCGGCTCCCGCCCGAAAGCTTCGCCGTTTCGGATTATGACCATGGTTCACAGTTGCCGACAGCTACCGGTAGACTCGGGTTCCGGTGTGGGAGCGACGGGTCGCGCGGACAGTCCCGCGTAGGGAATGGCACGAATGGAGCTCAGCCCGGATCACGTCGTTTTCACTCGACGGAATGCACTGGCATCGCGTTCGTTCACAACTCGGGGGTGAGCGGCGGCGCATTCCGTGACTGCAGGCACACCGCACGCACTACCGAGTTGCAGATTGCGGCGGGCGACGTGAAAGAAAGGTTCGATGACCAGCATATCCGTCCAGCGGGAGAATGCAGAACTCGAGTTAAACGATCAAATGTACGGCGACGACCCGTTGTCGGACCGCGAGACCGGCCTGTACCGCGCCGAGTACGTGATGAGTTTCGTCGAAAAATGGGACCAACTGATCGACTGGGACGCGCGCGCCGAATCCGAGGGGCGGTTCTTTGTCGACGTTCTGCGCGCACGCGGGAAGCATCACGTTCTCGACGTCGCCACCGGGACCGGCTTCCACTCCGTCCGCCTGACCCAGGCGGGTTTCGACGTGACGAGCGCGGACGGTTCAGCGGCGATGCTGGCCAAGGCCTTCGACAACGGCAGGAAGCGCGGTCTGATCATCAGGACGGTCCAGGCCGACTGGCGGGAACTGAATCGGAGCATCCAGGGCAAGTACGACGCCATCATCTGTCTCGGGAACTCTTTCACCCACCTGCACGAGGAGCACGACCGTCGCCGGGCCCTGGCCGAATTCTATGCCGCGTTGCGCCACGACGGAATTCTGATCCTCGATCAGCGCAATTATGACGAAATACTCGACCACGGTTTCAAGTCGAAACACAAGTATTACTATTGCGGTGATCAGGTCTCGGCCGAACCGGAGTACGTCGACGACGGTCTGGCGCGATTCAAATACACGTTCCCGGACGGCGCCGAATACACCTTGAATATGTTCCCCCTGCGAAAGTCCTACGTTCGCCGACTGATGTTCGAGGCGGGGTTCACCACCGTGCGGACCTATGGGGATTTTCAGGAAACCTACGAGGACACCGAGCCTGATTTCTTCGTCCATGTCGCGGAGAAATCGATCCACGGCGACGAAAGCGAAGGGCCGGATCGCGAAAACCGCCTGACTGGCAGCAACACCGAACCGGAGGCGTACTACGACAGCGCCGACGCCGACGCTTTCTACTCGATGCTCTGGGGTGGCGAGGACATCCACGTCGGCTGCTACGAGAACACCCGCGACATCGGGGTGGCCGGCACCGAGACCGCGGACCGGATGATCGGCCGACTGTCGAAAATCGACGGCGACACCGCCGTGCTGGACTTGGGCTCCGGTTACGGCGGATCCGCGCGGCACCTCGCCGAGGAGTACGGCTGTACGGTGACCTGCCTCAACCTCTCGGAGGTGCAGAACGAGACCAACCGGGACAAGACCGGGCGCGCCGGGCTGCAAGACCGGATCCAGGTGCTGCACGGCAGTTTCGACGACGTGCCCGTGCCCGACGCCAGCTATGACGTCGTCTGGTCGCAGGACGCGATCCTGCACGCCGCCGACCGCCGCAAGGTGCTCGAGGAGGCGTTCCGGGTGCTCAAGCCCGGTGGCGAGATGATCTTCACCGACCCCATGCAGGCCGACGACGTGCCGGACGGGGTGCTGCAACCCGTCTACGACCGGTTGAGCCTGTCGGATCTGGGTTCGATGCGCTTCTACCGTGAAGCGGCGCATACGGTGGGCTTCGAAGTGGTCGACCAGGTCGACATGGTCGGCAACCTGCGCACCCATTACCAGCGGGTGCTCGAGGAACTCGAGGCCCGGCGCGGCGAACTTCAGGAGAAGGCCTCGTCGGAGTACCTCGACAACATGCAGGTCGGGTTGAAGAACTGGGTGAGCGCGGCCGACGACGGTCAGCTGGCCTGGGGCATCCAGCACTTCCGTAAGCCGCGCTGAGTCCGGTAGGGCGCGGCGGTGCGCGCCGGGCGGCGCCCGCCGTGCCGTGCCGGTATCGTGAATTTCTCAGCTTGCGGAAGGGCGACGTCATCGACACCCAGCCAGCACTGCACCGCGGGCTGTCGCAGCGGCAGCTCAACATGATCGCCATCGGCGGCGTGATCGGTGCCGGATTGTTCGTCGGGTCCAGCGTGGCCATCCGCGCCACCGGGCCCGCGGTGTTTTTGACCTACGCGCTCTGTGGCGCGCTGATCGTCGCGGTGATGCGGATGCTCGGCGAGATGGCAGCCGCGAACCCCGTGACCGGATCGTTCGCCGACTACGCCGGGCAGGCCCTGGGCGGCTGGGCCGGATTCTCGGTCGGCTGGTTGTACTGGTATTTCTGGGTGATCGTCGTGGGGTTCGAAGCGGTCGCTGGCGGGCGAGTCGTCAATTACTGGTTTCACGCGCCGCTGTGGCTGACGTCGTTGTGCCTGATGACGTTGATGACCGCGACGAACCTGGTCTCGGTGTCGTCCTTCGGCGAGTTCGAATTCTGGTTCGCCGGAATCAAAGTGGCGACCATCGTGGCCTTCCTGATCCTCGGCTCCGCTTACGCGTTGGGGCTGGTGCCCGGCCACCCGATGGACTTTTCCAATCTCACCGCCCACGGCGGGTTCTTCCCCAAAGGTGTCGGTGCCGTCTTCACCGCGATCGTGGTGGTGGTGTTCTCCATGACCGGCACCGAGGTGGTCACCGTCGCCGCCGCCGAGAGCCGCGACCCCGAGCGCGCGGTGCAGCGCGCGATGAACTCCGTACTCGCGCGGATCGGCGTCTTCTTCGTCGGCTCGGTGGCCGTGATCGTGGTGGTCATGCCGTGGAACGCCGTGCAGCCCGGCCGTTCGCCGTACGTCGCCGCACTTGCGTACATGGGAATTCCGGGTGCCGATCAGTTCATGAACGCGGTGGTGCTCACCGCGGTGCTGTCCTGCCTGAACTCGGGCCTCTACACCTCGTCGCGCATGCTGTTCACCCTCGCCACCCGCGGCGAGGCGCCGGCCCGCCTGGTCAAGATCAGCTCGCGGGGAGTCCCCGCGCTGGCCATCGTGAGCTCCTCGGCGGTGGGTTTCGGCTGTGTGGTGATGTCGTGGCTCGCGCCGCGCACGGTGTTCACCTTTCTGGTGAACTCCTCGGGTGCGATCGTCATGTTCGTGTACGTGCTGATCGCCCTGTCCCAGATCGTGCTACGCCGCCGGACGCCCCCCGGGCGGCTCCCGGTGAAAATGTGGCTGTTCCCGGGGCTGTCTCTGCTGACCGTGGCCGGCCTCGTCGCGGTCCTGGTGCGCATGGCGTTCGATCCGTCGGCGCGCAGTCAGTTCTGGCTCGGCCTGCTGTCCTGGGCCGTCGTGATTGCCCTGTACTACGTCGCCACGTGGCGGCGCCGACGGCAGGCCTCGGTGACGGACCTGCCCGCGCGGACCCCTTCCGGTTGACGCCGGAAACCGTTGGCGCCTCGGCGCGGTGCGGGCGGGCCGGATTCAGCGCCATGCCCGTTCGATCGCCTTGACCACCGCGGTCAGCGTGGCGTTCACCGGCGCGGCGATGCCGACCCGCGCGCCGTGCCGGGGCACCGCGCCGTTGATGACGTCGATCTCGCTGACCCGGCGCGCCTCGTGATCCAGCAGCGCCGAGGGTCGGGCGTCGGGCATCTGCGCGCCGAACGCGCGGGCGTGCTCGACGGGGTCGGTGAC
>NZ_JBYCLC010000060.1:0-6114 GCF_057473685.1 Mycobacterium sp. TH-M116
CCTTGTCGATCAACGAAGTTCTGGCCACCGTGCAACCCCTGGCGAGCTACATCGCGGCGCGCAACTGGGCGGTGGCCGGCGCGGCGGACCTGACCAATCGCTCGACGATCCGGTGGACGCTGCACCAACTCGTCGCCTCGGGCGTGGTGAGCGTCTATGACGCGGGCACCGAAGCGGTGTGGGGTATGTGTCAGGACCAGCACCTGGTGGCGGCGTTCTACCGCAACACCGCGATCCACATCCTGGTCGACCGCGCGATCGCGGAGACGGCCTTGCTGGCCGCCGCGGAGAACGCCGAAGCCTCCCCGGACGGTTCGGTTTTGCCGGCGATGGTGCGTGACGAGGCGCTGAGCCTTCGGGAACTGTTGAAATTCGAGTTCCTGTTCTCCGCACGGGCGCAGTTCGAGAAGGAACTCGCCGACGAAGTGCGGCTGATCGGGCCGGCCGAGGACCCGGTGGACACCACCAAGGCCGCCGGCGCCGCCGAGGTGCGGCGGCTGTTGAGACAGGCCGACCTGCTGCTCGCGCATCTGGTGTTGCGGCCGTTCCTGGACGCATATCACGTCGTCGCCGACCGGCTGGCCTGCTACGAGGACGAGTCGTTCGACGAGCAGGCCTTTCTCGCGGAGTGCCTGCAGGTGGGCAAGCAGTGGGAGCTGCAGCGCCGGATCGCCAGCGCCGAGTCGAGGTCGATGGAACTGTTCAAGACGGCGCTGCGGCTGGCCCGGCATCGCGAGCTGGTGGACGGCTTCGAGGACCCGGACTTAGACCTGAATCTGGCCCGCCGGCGGCGTGAGTTCGCCGACGAGGTCGCCACGGTCATCCGGCGGGTCAACACCATCGCGGAGTTCGCCAGGGCGCGCTAATCCCACCAGTCACAAATCCGGGAGCACTTGGCTTTTTGCCCACCTCCGAGCGACAACTCCGTCGGCCACGATGCTTGTCGCGCGAAGGTGGGCACTTCGTCACGCGCCCCGGCTCGCGGTGACAAAGTGACCTCGCGGGGACAGAGTGACCACCGGGCCTAGAGTTGACAGCATGCCGCTTTCAGGTGAGTACGCACCCAGCCCGTGGGATTGGTCCCGCGAACAAGCCGACAAGTACGCCGCGTCCGGGGGAACCGAGGCCGCGGACATGCAGGGCAAGCCCATCATCCTGCTGACCACCGTCGGTGCCAAGACGGGCAAGCTTCGCAAAACGCCGCTGATGCGCGTCGAGCACGACGGGGAGTACGCGATCGTCGCCTCGCTCGGCGGCGCGCCCAAGAACCCGGTCTGGTACCACAACGTCAAGAAGAATCCGCGGGTGGAGCTGCAGGACGGCGGCGTCACCCGCGACTACGAAGCCCGCGAGGTGTTCGGTGAGGAAAAGGCCGCGTGGTGGGAGCGCGCCGTGGCGGCCTATCCGGATTACGCCGACTACCAGAAGAAGACCGAACGCCAGATTCCGGTGTTCGTGCTGACCCCCGTCAGCTGACGCTCCGCCCGGGTGGTCATGGCACCATTGAGCGGTGTCCGCCCACCTGAGCCATCCCCCGAGCACCTCACCGGTGTGTCCGCTTTCGGCGGTCGACATCGATGGCGCGGCCAGACGGATCGCCAAGGTCGTCGCGCCCACGCCGCTGCAGTTCAGCGATCGGCTGTCGGCGCTCACCGGTGCGCGGGTCTACCTCAAGCGCGAAGACCTGCAGATCGTGCGCTCCTACAAGATCCGGGGGGCCTACAACCTGCTGGTGCAGCTCTCCGGCGAGGAGCTGGCCGCCGGCGTGGTGTGCTCGTCGGCGGGCAACCACGCGCAGGGTTTCGCGTATGCGTGCCGGAGGCTGGGCGTGCGCGGCCGCGTCTACGTCCCGGCCAAGACGCCCAAGCAGAAGCGTGACCGGATCCGCTACCACGGCGGTGAGTTCATCGAGCTGATCGTGGGCGGGTCGACCTACGACCTTGCCGCCGAGGCGGCCCTGGCCGACGTCGAACGCACCGGCGCCACCCTGGTGCCGCCGTACGACGACGTGCGGACCATGGCGGGGCAGGGCACGATCGCCGTCGAACTCCTCGCCCAACTCGACGAACCCGGGGGGGAACCCGACCTGGTGGTCGTCCCGGTGGGCGGCGGCGGATGCATCGCCGGCATCACCACCTACCTGGCCGAGCGCACGACGAACACGTCGGTGCTGGGCGTCGAGCCGGCCGGGGCCGCGGCGATGATGGCCGCGCTGGCCGCCGGCGAGCCGGTGACGCTGGATCACGTCGACCAGTTCGTCGACGGAGCCGCGGTGCGGCGCGCGGGAACGCTGACCTACGCGGCGCTGGCCGCCGCCGGTGACATGGTGTCGATCACCGCGGTCGACGAGGGGGCCGTGTGCACCGCGATGCTGGACCTCTACCAGAACGAGGGCATCATCGCCGAGCCGGCGGGTGCGCTGGCGGTCGCCGGTCTGCTGGAAGCCGACATCGAGCCCGGATCCACGGTGGTGTGCCTGATCTCGGGCGGCAACAACGACGTCTCGCGATACGGCGAGGTGTTGGAGCGTTCGCTGGTCCACCTCGGCCTCAAGCACTACTTCCTGGTGGACTTCCCGCAGGAGCCCGGTGCGCTGCGCCGCTTCCTCGACGTGGTGCTCGGCCCCAACGACGACATCACCCTGTTCGAGTACGTCAAGCGCAACAACCGGGAAACCGGTGAGGCGCTGGTGGGTATCGAACTGGGCTCGGCCGCGGACCTGGACGGGCTGCTGGCGCGGATGCGGGCCACCGAGATCCACGTCGAGCCGCTGGCGCCGGGTTCGCCGGCGTACCGCTACCTGTTGTAATCCGCGCCAGGCGGGGTAGTCGAATAGATGTTCCTTCAGACATTCCGATGCCGCGGTGACTGGCTGCGGAAACCGATGCGGCGGCCGGTCAGGGCAGGCTCGCGCGCCCTAGGAGGCCACACCCGATGCGAGACGGCGACGAGGCCAGGGTTCGACAAGTTCTCGACGTCGCGCTGCGCCTCGGCCAACTGCTCTTGAGCTGCCAGTCGGGTACGGCAGACGTCGCGTCCACCATCATGGCGGTCACCGACGCCTATGGTCTTCCCGCCACCCATGTGGACATCGCCGCGAACGCGATCACGGTGTCCATTCCCAGAGCGGTGCCCGGCGCACCGGTCACCGCGATGTACGTGGTGGCGTCGCGGGCGCTGGACTACACCCGCCTGCAGTCGGCCACCGACCTCGCCCAGCGCGTCGTGGACACCACACCGGAACTGGACTGGGTCCAGGAGCAGTTGGACGCGCTGGAACGGGCCGAACATCCCTACCCGAGCTGGGTTTGCACCGTCGCGCTGGGCGTGATGGCCGGCGGCTTTTCCCTGTTGTTCGGCGCCGGAGCTCTGGCGGTGGTGATCGCGACGGCGACCACCGCGCTGATCGACCGGGTCGGCCGCATCCTCGGCCGCCGGCACCTGCCAAGCCTGTTCCAGCAGGTGGTCGCCGCCGCGCTGGCCACCGGCGTCACCGTCGGGCTCGACGCCGCCCATCGGCTGCCCGCCACCACTGCTCCCTCGGTGGTGGTGGCGTCCAACATCGTGGCGTTGCTGTCCGGCCTGACCAGCGTCGGCTCCGTGCAGGACGCCATCACCGGCTACCAGCTCACCGCCGCCTCCCGGATGATGGATGTCGCGCTCTCCTCGGCAGGCATCCTGGTCGGTGTCACCATCGCGCTGCGGATCGGTATGGCGGCCGGTGTGGACGTCAGCGTCAGCCCCGACCTGCAGATCGCCCCCCTGCGCCTGCCCGTGGTGATCGCGGCCGGTGCGGTCGGAGCCGCCGGAGCGGCGGTCGCGAGCTACGCGCCGCGCCGGGCGGCGCTGGCGGCGGGCGCGGCGGGAGCGACCGGCTCGCTGATCTACTTCGTGATGCAACTGCTCGGGGCCGGCGTCATCGTGGATTCGTTCGTCGCCGCCGCCGCGATCGGCATGGCCGGGTCCGTCGGTGCGCGCCGCGCCCGGGTCCCACCCCTGGTGATTGTCACGGCAGGCATCATCCCGCTGGTTCCCGGAATGGCCCTCTACCGCAGCTTCGTCGGCATGGTCAACGGGCAACCGAACGCCGGGGCCGGCGATCTGGTGGTGGCGGCGGGGACGGCGCTGGCGCTCGGCGCCGGTGTGGTGCTCGGGCCGCTGCTCGCGCCCTCGATCCGGCGCGAAGTCGCCCGCTACCGCCCTCGCATTCACGCAGGTGCGAAACAGCACACGGTCTCCCGGTACCCCATGCCGCTGCTCGCCGGTATCCGGTACGCCGCGCGCGGGTCGATCCGCGCGGGTTCGAGGGACCCGGATCCGGGCTAGCGCGGCGAGCCCGGCCCGGACCGGGTTGTCGGATCGGGAACGCGGCGGTCGGGCGCTGTGGACATCGACCTCGGAACCCGGTCTCGCTCAATCGACGCGATTGCGGCCGGCGAGGTGTAGTGTTCAACACGAGTTCTTGGTAGCCGGCGTGAATCTGCGTTTTCGTTGCGACTGCAACGCAAATGGTGGTTTCCGACTGGTTGTGTTTGTCGATCCCCACGTTCATGTGCCGGGTCAGCCGGAATCGAAGGGATCGTCGATGGGTCACCGGGAGTTGCGAGCGGGTCGCCTTGCCGCAGTTTTTGCTTTCGTCTCAGTCATGACGATCTCATCACCATGAACCCGGCGGTACGTGGCCGCCGCCTGGCCAGCCCTGTGCGGCTTGCCCTGGCTGCAGAACTGGGTTCGGCCGTCGACGGGGCGTGGTGGCCGCACACTTCCTCGATCGCGGCCGAGCTCCCCGAACTGGTGGGTGCCCTGTCCGCCCGCTTGGGGGAGATCGTCGACATCAGCGTCAATTGGTCGTCGCTGGAAAGCTCCCCGGACCTGGACGCGCTGAACCGGGTTCGGGTCGGCGATGCCGGCCGGGTTGTCGGGCGCCAGCGACTGATGGTGGTCGTCGGTAGCCGGGCCTGCGCCAACCTGCTGGTGGTGCCCTGCAGAACCTCTGCCACTCTGGCGACGATGGTGTTGCGGCAAGCCGCGGCCCTTCCCGTCGCTCGGGTGGAACGCGACAGTCAAGAATTTCGGACCGGCGCAGACATCATGCGTGCAGCGTGCACCGAGAGTGCGAGCTCTGGCCAGCGCTGGCCAGATGATCGCGGTGCTCCTGCCGAAGCGGCTGTGACCGATTGACGCAGACCCTACGCGCCGCTGAGACGTGTTCGCCGGGTGTGCGAGACGAATTCGCTCTTGGTCGGCGATGCGCAACGGCGCGCTCAACTCGTGGCGAGAAAGGACGAACGACATGATCGTACAGAACTGGATGGACGCACCCGAGATTCATCCGTCCCAGATCCGGGTCGGCGACACCATCGGGACGATCGAGCCCAGCCATCTGCCCTTCAGGGTGAAGATGATCGGCGAGCCGCAGAAAAGCCCGAAGCAGTGGACATTCTTCGGCCAGGATGACCACGGCCGGCAGCACGCGAGCACGTTCGGGGAGAACGAGGTCGTTCGCCGGTACGCCAAGTCCTCGTAGCCGCGTCCCCGCAGTTGCGCGAGCAGACGCGAAAGCCCCCGACACAGGCCCGCGGAAGGGCTTTTACGTCTGCGCGCGCAAAATGGCGAAGGAGTGACCCTCGAGCAGGGTGCCCTCGGCGTCGACTGCCGGTTCGCCCCACGCCGTCACGATCTCGCCGGTGACCGGCACCGTGACCGCCTGCGCACCCAGGTTGCACGCAATGCGCAACCGGCCGCGGCGCACCACGATCCAGCGCTCGTCCTCGTCGTAGTCGACGGCCAGGTGATCCAGCCACGGGTCGGCCAGGTCGGGGTCGTCGTGCCGCAGCGCGATCAGGTCGCGGTAGACCCGGAGCAGGCGGGCGTGCTCGCCGGATTCCATTTCGTCCCAGTCGAGCTTGGAGCGCTGGAATGTCTGCGGGTCCTGCGGGTCGGGGATGTCCCCATTCTTTGAGGCGTCCCAGCCGTGTTCGGCGAACTCGGCCTTGCGGCCCTCAGCGGTGGCCTGCGCGAGCTCCGGTTCGGGATGCGAGCTGAAGAATTGGAACGGCGTCGAGGCGCCCCACTCCTCGCCCATGAAAAGCATTGCCGTGTAGGGCGATCCGA